>NZ_SUEG01000050.1:27200-35861 GCF_005063415.1 Mesorhizobium sp. | reverse complement strand
GCGAAGGCCTGATCGGCGTGCTGATGCCCACCAAGACCTCGCAGCGCTGGATCAACGACGGCGACGCCGTCAAGTCCCAGCTCGAGGCTCTGGGCTACACTGTCGACCTGCAATATGCGCAGGACGACATTCCGAACCAGCTCAGCCAGCTGGAAAACGAAATCACCAAGGGCCCGAAGGCGCTGATCATCGCTTCGATCGACGGCACCACGATGGGCGATGCGCTGCAGAAGGCGAATGACGCAGGCGTCGTCGTCGTCGCTTACGACCGCCTGATCAAGAAGACGCCAAATGTCGACTACTACACCACCTTCGACAATTTCGGCGTCGGCGTCATCCAGGCCAAATCGCTGCTCAAGGGCCTCGGCTATCCCGAGAAGAAGGGTCCGTTCAACATCGAGCTGTTCGGCGGTTCGCCGGACGACAACAATGCGTTCTTCTTCTATAACGGCGCCATGTCGGTTCTTCAGCCGCTGATCGACGACAAGACCCTCGTCGTGAAGTCCGGCCAGATGGGCATGGACAAGGTCGGCACGCTGCGCTGGCTGGCGGCAACCGCCCAGGCCCGCATGGACAATCTGCTCTCCGCCAACTACTCGGACGGCAGCCGCGTCGATGGCGTGCTCTCGCCCTATGACGGCCTGTCGCGCGGCATCATCGCTTCGCTGCGCGCCGTAGGCTACGGCACTGCCGATCAGCCATGGCCGGTCGTCACCGGACAGGACGCCGAGACCGCTTCGGTCAAAGCGATCATTGCCGGCGAACAGTATTCGACCGTGTTCAAGGACACCCGCGAACTCGCCAAGGCGACGGTCGAACTCGTCGACAAGGTGCTCTCGGGCGGCAAGCCGGAAGGTCTCGACACCACGACCTACAACAACGACGTCAAGGTCGTTCCCTCGATCCTGTTGACGCCGCATGACGTCGACAAGTCGAACTATCAGGCGCTGGTGGTCGACTCCGGCTACATCAAGGCCGAAGAACTGAAGTAATCGCGGTTACAAAGCCTGGGGTCCTGCGCAGGCAGGGCCCCTTTTCGTTGGCGAGCCAGCCCGGTATTGTTTGCGGACCTCGCAGGAGTGGTATTCTCAATGGCATCGACGATTTTGGAGATGCGCGACATCACCAAGACGTTTCCCGGCGTCAAGGCGCTGTCGAACGTCAAGCTCATGGTCGAGGAAGGCGAGATCCATGCCGTGGTCGGCGAGAACGGCGCCGGCAAATCTACGCTGATGAAGGTGCTGTCGGGCGTCTATCCGTCCGGCACCTATGACGGCCAGATCATCTATCGCGGCGATGAGTGCCATTTCAAAGGTATCCATGACAGCGAACGCAAGGGCATCGTCATCATCCATCAGGAGCTTGCGCTGGTGCCGATGTTGTCGATTGCCGAAAACATCTTTCTCGGCAACGAGCACGCCAGATACGGCGTCATCGACTGGAACGCCAACGAGACGCGCACCAGCGCCCTGCTCAAGAAGGTCGGCCTCAAGGAAGACCCCAACACGCTGATCACGAATATCGGCGTCGGCAAGCAGCAGCTGGTCGAGATCGCCAAGGCGCTCAGCAAGGAAGTGAAGTTGCTCATTCTCGACGAGCCGACCGCGAGCCTGTCCGAAAAGGACAGCCAGGCGCTGCTCGATCTGCTGCTCGAATTCAAGCGGCAGGGCATCACTTCGATCCTCATCTCGCACAAGCTCAACGAGGTGAACCGGGTCGCCGACAAGGTCACCATCATCCGTGACGGGCGGACCATCGAGACCCTGGCCAAGAAGGACATCTCGGAGGACCGCATCATTACCTCGATGGTCGGCCGTTCGCTCGACGACCGCTATCCGCCGCGCGAGCCGAAGATCGGCGAGACCGTTCTCGAAGTGAAAAACTGGTCGGTCTACCACCCCATCCATGCCGAGCGGCAGGTCATCAAGGGTATCAACCTCAACGCCCGCAAGGGCGAAGTGGTCGGCATTGCCGGGCTCATGGGCGCCGGCCGGACCGAGTTTGCGATGAGCCTGTTCGGCCGGTCCTATGGCCGTCGCATCACCGGCGAGGCGTTCCTTAACGGCAAGCCGATCGATGTCTCCTCGGTGAGCAAGGCGGTGGAACACGGCATCGCTTACGTTACCGAGGACCGCAAGACCTACGGTCTCAACTTGATCGACCATATCAAGCACAACATCACGCTGGCCAACCTGCCCGGCGTGTCGCGCCACGGCGTGATCGACGATTTGCGCGAGCTTTCGGTCGCCAATGATTATCGCGGCAGGACCAATATCCGCGCCTCGAGCGTCTACCAGATGACCGGCAACCTTTCTGGCGGAAATCAACAGAAGGTGGTGCTGTCGAAATGGCTGTTCGCCAATCCGGAAGTGCTGATTCTCGACGAGCCGACACGCGGTATCGACGTCGGTGCCAAGTATGAAATCTATACGATCATCGCGCGTCTCGCCTCCGAGGGTAAGGCAATCATCGTCATCTCGTCGGAAATGCCCGAACTGCTCGGCATCACCGACCGCATCTACGTCATGAACGAAGGACGCATCGTCGGCGAAATGGCGGCAAGCGACGCCAGCCAGGAAAAGATAATGCGCGCCATCGTCCGCGGAGAAGGAAAAGCATCATGAGCACCGAAAGCGCTCCCGGGCCGCAGACCGGCGTTGCCCAGGACTTACAACAGGGACCTCGCATTGCCGTCTCGGCGCTGGTCACCAACCTGCGCGAATACGGGTTGGTGCTGGCGTTGATCGCAATCATGGTGTTCTTCCAGTTCACCACGTCCGGAACGCTGTTCAAGCCGGTGAACCTCAGCAATCTGGTTCAGCAGAACAGCTTCATCATCGTGATGGCGCTGGGCATGCTTCTGGTGATCGTTTCGGGCCATATCGATCTCAGCGTCGGCTCCGTCGCCGGCTTCATCGGCGCACTGGCGGCGATGATGATGGTCATCTGGCCGCTTGGCCCATTGAGCAATCCGCTGGTGGTGTCGATCATCTGCCTGATCGTGGGTGGCGCGATCGGCGCGGCACAAGGCTACTGGATTGCCTATCATCGAATACCGAGCTTCATCGTCACACTGGCGGGCATGCTGATCTTCCGCGGCATCTGCCAGGCGCTGCTGGGTGGCGGGTCTTCCGTGGGGCCGCTCCCCGTCGGCTTCAAGGCGCTCAGTTCCGGCTTCATTCCGGACCTGATCGGCCCATTAACGCTGATACCGCCAACAGTGAACGCCGCCGGCAAAACCATTGTCGGCAGCGGCCTGACGCTGCACCTGACGACGATCGTGATCGGCCTCGTCGCCGTGCTCGCCTATGCCTATTTCGGGCTCAGGGCACGGCGCACCCGCGAGAAGCATGGCTACGAAGCCGAGCCCTTCTCGCTGTTCGTCGTCAAGACCCTGGTGATCAGCGCGCTGGCGCTGTTTCTCGTCTACCAATTCGCCACCTACAGGGGCCTTCCCATCGTTCTCATGGTGATGGGCGTGCTGATCGCGTTGTTCGTCTTCGTTACCAAACGCATGACCATCGGCCGCCGCATCTATGCGATGGGCGGCAATGCCAAGGCAGCTCAGCTATCGGGCATCAAGACCGAACGGCTGACGTTGATGGTGTTCATCAATATGGGCGTGCTGTCGGCACTCGGCGGCCTGATTATCGCTGCGCGCCTGGGGCAGGCTGTGCCGGCGGCCGGCCTCGGCAGCGAGCTCGACGTCATCGCCGCGGTGTTTATCGGTGGTGCTTCGGCGATGGGCGGCGTCGGCCAGGTCATCGGCGCGGTGGTCGGCGGTTTCATCATGGGCGTCATGAACAACGGCATGTCGATCATGGGCGTCAATGTCGACTGGCAGCAGGTGGTCAAAGGCCTGGTGCTGCTCGGCGCCGTCGTCTTCGACGTCTACAACAAGAACAAGGCTTGAGAGGCAACCAGGAAGCATACGGGTCACATCGCGGCGCTGCCGGGCGGCGCAAAGAAGTCCCCCGAGGGACCTGATCCGCGAGCGCAATCCGGACGAAGAATTTCAACCGAGGCGCGGACAGGGTCCGGGCCGCGCTGGGCAGGGTTTGCCGAGAAAGGCAGGCCAGGCCCGCAATTCAGAGAGGGTTACCATGCTGATCTCACAGATCCTCGACGACGCCGAGACGATCCGCGTCGTTGCCCGCAACGGCGGCAAGACCCGCGTCATCAACGGCGCCCGCAGCGTCTATTCGCTGGCGATGGAGGCCGCGCGCACCGGCAGCGGGCTTGTCGCCCTGATCGAGCGCAAGGGCTTCGGCGAAACCGTCGATCTCGACGCAGCCTACAAGAAGGGCCGGCTGCTGTCGCCGATCAACCATCCCGATCCGGCCCATCTCCATCTCACCGGCACCGGGCTGACGCATCTCGGCTCCGCCGCGACCCGCGATTCCATGCACAAGAAGCTCAGCACGGACGGCGAGGAACAGCTGACCGATTCCATGAAGATGTTCCGCATGGGGCTTGAGGGCGGCAAGCCGGCGAAGGGCCAGACCGGCGTGCAGCCGGAATGGTTCTACAAGGGCAACGGCACCATGGCAGTGGCGCCCGGGGCGGCGCTTATGTCGCCGGCCTTCGCCCAGGATGCCGGCGAGGAGCCGGAAATCGCCGGTATCTATGTGATCGGCGACGACGGCGCCCCGTTCCGCGTCGGCTTCACGCTGTCGAACGAGTTTTCCGACCACGTCACCGAGCGCGTGAACTATCTCTTCCTTGCCCATTCCAAGCTGCGCAACGCTTCGTTCGGGCCGGAGATCCTGATCGGCGATCTGCCGTCCGATATCCGCGGCGCTTCACGCATCCTGCGCGACGGCAAGCTGCTTTGGGAAAAGCCGTTCCTGTCGGGCGAGGCGAACATGTCGCACACCATTGGCAATCTCGAGCATCACCACTTCAAATACTCGGCCTTCCGCCAGCCGGGCGACGTGCATGTGCACATGTTCGGCACGGCGACGCTGTCCTTCGCCGACGGCATCAGGACCGAGGCCGGCGACGTGTTCGAAATCGAGGCCCAGGATTTCGGCCTGCCGCTGCGCAACCCGCTTGAAATCGAGCAGCCGGTGAAGGTGGCGGTGAAGGCGTTGTAAACTGGTGACAGAATTCAGGGGCGAAAGATGAACGGCCTGCGGATTGGCACTGTGTTCGTAAGTTTAGTCCTGTTCCTCGCCTATTTCTCCCCAGCGGCTTATAGCGCCGGACAATGCAGCGCAAAATCCTATCGCGAAGCCCGGATGTCGATGACTAACCGGCTTCTGGCCACCGGCTATTCGAAATCGCAAGTGAGCTTTCTGATGCGCAACGCGGATCGCATGACGTCCGCACTCCGCGCTGACAGAATGAACGACAATGGCAGAGCCTGCGGTATCGACTCCGCCAGGGCCCATGTGCTGGGATGTCTCGGCAAGCAGTTGTTCCCCTTGCAGTCCAGCTCAAGGGCCTCACTTGACGACGAGAAGCAAACCAGAGGATTTTGGGGGAAGAAGCGATTGGCAGTGCGAGAACTGCTCTTTATCGGTCAGTTTCATGGCTGCCTTGGCGCCGCGAAAGAATATCTGTTTCGCGGCTGACGTCTTGTTCGCGGCTGACGGCTTGCGAACAAGATCAGCGCGCGGCGCGGAAATGCTTGGACAGTTTCAGGCCCTGCGCCTGATAGTTCGAGCCGAGATCGGTGCCGTAGAGCGCTTGCGGCCGTTTCAGCATGTGCTCGTAGACTAGCCGTCCGACGATCTGGCCGTGGTCGAGGATGAACGGCACTTCATGGCTGCGTACCTCGAGCACCGCCCGGCTGCCGGTGCCGCCCGACGCCGAATGGCCGAAACCCGGGTCGAAGAAACCGGCATAATGGACGCGGAACTCGCCGACCAGCGGATCGAAGGGCGTCATTTCGGCGGCGTAGAGCGGCGGCACATGCACCGCCTCGCGCGACACCAGAATATAGAATTCGTCCGGATCGAGCACCAGCTCGCCGGCGCCGCTCTTGTAGAGCGGCTCCCAGAAATCGACGACATCCTGCGCGGCGCGCTTGTCGACGTCGACCAGGCCGGTGTGGTGCTTGCCGCGATAGCCGACCAGCCCATCCTTGTCGCCGTCGAGGTCGATCGACAGCGCGATGCCGCCGCCTGAGATGTTGGGCGGTTCGGTGGCGACCAGCATCTCGGCGCGATGCAGGTCGTGCAGCTCGCTTTCCGACAACAGCGCATTGCCGGTGCGGAACCTGATCTGCGACAGCCGCGAGCCGGTCCGCACCACAATCGGGAAAGTGCGCGGGCTGACCTCCAGATAGAGCGGGCCTTCATAGCCGGCGGCGATCTTGTCGAACTCGTGGCCACGGTCGGTCATCACCCGGGTAAAGATATCAAGCCGTCCGGTCGAGCTTTTCGGGTTGGCCGAAGCCGAAATATGCGCGGGCAGCGCCAGGCTTTCGAGCAGCGGCACGATGTAGACGCAGCCGGTTTCCAGCACGGCACCTTCGGCGAGGTTGACCTCGTGCAGCTTCAGCCGGTCGAGCTTATCGACAACCCTGTGGTCCGGGCCGGGCAAGAAGGAAGCACGCACCCGCCAGGCCTTGTCGCCGAGCCTGAGGTCAAGGCTGGCCGGCTGGATCTGATCGGCATCGAGCGTGCGCGGCGATTTCAGCGCGCCCGACTGGAACAGCGCGGAAATATCCTGATCGGGAAGAATGCCTGTCTGCCGCAAGGGTCTGGCTCCGTTCGAACGCCGGGCGAGGTCTTGTTCTGTCGCAGGTCCGACCGTGGACGCCTTTGGCACCTGCTTGGTACAACCCTCTTAATCATGCCGGCAATTGACGCAAGCGTGGCGCGGGTCTAAAGCTCGTTATCCCGTGGTGATTTGGCCGGTCGGCTTGCAGCCACGTTAAACAAGTCGCTAAAGGACCGTCGGGCCGCAAGGCCATATGGACCGGTTGCGACTTTCGCGACCGGTTTTTTGTTGTTTGGACCAATTTTGGTGTTTGGATAGAATGATGACCAAGAAGCGCGACTGGAAGCCTCAGACCGCACTCGTGCATGCCGGGACGCTGCGTTCCGGCTTCGGCGAGACCTCCGAGGCTATGTATCTCACCCAAGGCTATGTCTACGAGACGGCGCAAGCGGCGGAAGCCCGCTTCAAGGGTGAGGAGCCGGGCTTCATCTATTCGCGCTATGCCAACCCGACCGTCGACATGTTTGAAAAACGCATGTGCGCGCTGGAAGGCGCCGAGGACGCGCGCGCCACGGCATCCGGCATGGCGGCGGTGACGGCAGCACTGCTGTGCAGCGCCAAGGCGGGCGACCATATCGTCGCGGCGCGCGCGCTGTTCGGCTCCTGCCGCTGGGTGGTCGAGACGCTGGCACCGAAATACGGCATCGAGGCAACGCTGGTGGACGGCACCGACATCGCCAATTGGGAAAAAGCGGTTAGGCCCAATACCAAACTGTTCTTCCTGGAAAGCCCGACCAATCCGACGCTGGAGGTGGTCGACATCGCCGCCGTCGCGGCACTTGCCAATTCGATCAGCGCCAGGCTGATCGTCGACAACGTCTTCGCCACGCCCTTGCAGCAGAAACCCTTGCGGCTCGGCGCTCACATCGTCGTCTATTCGGCCACGAAGCATATTGACGGCCAGGGGCGCTGTCTTGGCGGCATCGTTCTGTCGGACAAGAAGTGGATCGACGAAAACTTGCATGACTATTTCCGTCACACCGGCCCCAGCCTCTCGCCTTTCAATGCCTGGACGCTGCTGAAAGGCCTGGAGACGCTGCCGATGCGCGTACGCCAGCAGACGGAAAGTGCCGGCCGCATCGCGGATTTCCTCGCCGAGCGCCCGCAAGTCGCCCGCGTCATCTATCCCGGCCGCGCCGACCACCCGCAAGCGGCCGTGGTCAAGAAGCAGATGTCGGGCGGCTCGACGCTGATCTGCCTGGATGTGAAGGGCGGCAAGCAGGCGGCCTTTGCTTTCCAGAACGCACTCGACATCGTGCTGATTTCCAACAATCTTGGTGATGCCAAGAGCCTGATCACCCATCCAGCGACGACGACGCACAAGAACTTGACCGATGAAGCGCGTGCCGAACTCGGCATCGGACCCGGAACGCTCAGGCTTTCCGTCGGCCTGGAGGACACCGACGACCTGCTCGAAGATATCGAGCAAGCGCTGAGAGCTGCCGGATAAGGGCTGGCCGAACAGAGGCGAGCGGGGACGCGCTGATCAGGCGCCGGACGGGGTCTCTTCCAGCTCCGCGACAGCCTTTGTCTGGATAGTCATCACGTTGCCGCGCCAGTCGACGGCGCCGCTCAGCCATCCGCGCGCCCAAATGGCGGGAAGCATCAGGTCTCGCGCCATCATCGCCGGGATAGTGCGCAGCGACAGGTGCCATCCCTTGGCCGAGGCCAAGACGCATTCCGGCAGGTAGGCCGCGACCAGCACGGCGATGGCGGTTGCCGGCAGGCTGACGCCGGCGTCAGCCGCGGCGATCAGCGCAAGCACCAGCGGCGGCGCCGCGCCGATCAGGATTTCGGGGGCAAAGAACAGAGCAAAGGTGACGCGGCGCAGCCGCGCCCAGCGCGCCTGCCGCGACCAGATCTCGCCAAGCGTGCGCCGGCCGAGCGGCTGTTCGAAGGGCGAAGCGACAAGATTGACCCGCAGTCCGAGCC
>NZ_SUEG01000050.1:0-27190 GCF_005063415.1 Mesorhizobium sp. | reverse complement strand
GTCCGAGCCGGTTGACCTGCTTGGTCGCGGCGGCGTCCTCGGCGATCTCGGCAGCAAGCGCGCGGATACCGCCATTGGCATCGAGCATCGGCTTGTTCCACAACATGCTCTTGCCCTGCGCGAAGCCGAGGCCGAGCGCCTCTCCAGCGTACTGCCAGCGTGCCTGCAGCGTGTTGAGAAAGGCGCATTCGACCTCCCCCCAAAACCCGTCCGGCCGCGAGCCGATCGGCGTCGAGCAGACGAGGCCGGTATCGGGCCGCCATGCCGCCATCAGCTGCTGGACATAATCGCTCGGCATAAGCACGTTGGAATCGGCAAGGATGACCCAGCGATAATGGGCCGCCTCCCAACCCTTCACGCAATTGTTGAGTTTCGGATTGCTGCTGATGCGGTCGTCACCGACAAGCAGTCGGGCCCGTATTGCCGGAAAACGCGTCATTGCGGCGGTGATCGGCTTGACTACCGAATCGTCCGCATGGGCGACGCAGAAGATGAGTTCGTAGCGCGGCCAGTCGAGGGAGAAGGCGCGCTCTAGAGTCTCTTCGGCAAACGGCTCGACGCCGCGCGCCGGGACGACGATCGATACCGGCGGCGCGTTGGCCGCGGGCGGTGCAATCCTGGCTGGTCGCTTCAGCTTCAGCGAAGCTAACAGGATGCTGGCGAGATTTGAAAGAAGGAGGGCTATGGAAAGGAGGGCGGCTGCGAATGTCGGTTCCATCGAGATCTGGTCACTCCAGAAATGCCGGCCGCATTACGGCCGTTTTCAACAATTCGACAAAACGCTGAGTCGCCCGGCACAAGCCTGCACACCATCATTGTCATGTGTCACTCAAATGACATTGTTTTTCGGCACCTGCGCTTGAGATCGGGCAAGAAGATGCCGCGCATCGTTGACCAAACTGCGCTGAGCATCGAAAGTTCCATCTACATTGCTTTGGAGCAGTTTATGTACAGCGCCGTCACCCGCAACATCGAAGTGCAGGTCAGGCCGTTCTATCTGGAGGATCACTCCGACCCGCCGCAAAACCGCTATGTCTGGGGCTATCAGGTGACCATCGACAATCAGTCGGATGAGTTCGTGCAGCTTCTGTCACGCTACTGGCACATTACCGACGGCACCGGCAAGGTCGAGGAAGTGCGCGGCCCCGGGGTCGTCGGCGAGCAACCTGGACTCAACCCCGGCGACAGCTATCAGTATACGTCTGGATGCCCGCTCTCGACCCCGTCCGGCATCATGGTCGGGCACTACACAATGCGCAACAAACGGGGTGAGACCTTCGACGTCGCTATCCCTGCCTTCTCGCTCGATTTGCCAGGCACGCGGCGCACCGTCAATTGAGGGCCATCATTCAGCCGCTGCAAACTCCGCCGGATCGAAGTCATATTGCTTCGAGCAGAATTCGCAGGCGACGTGAATGCTGCCATCCTCGGTGCTGTCCCTGATCTCCTCGGCGGAAAAGCCTTCGAGGATGCCGCGGATCTTCTCCCTCGAGCATGAGCACTGGTCGGCGACCGGCACCCCGCCGAAGACGCGGACGCCATGCTCGTGGAAAAGCCGGTAAAGCAGCCGTTCGGCGCCGATCGTCGGATCGATCAGCTCGGTCGGTTCAATGGTACCAAGCAGCGCCAGCAGCTCCTGCCAGGAATTGTCGGTCGGGTCGTGGATTTCCTCACGCGGATCGCCGTCGCCACCGGGAAGGTCGGGTACGCGCATGCGCTCCGCCGACTGCGGCAGGAATTGTGCCAGCAAGCCACCGGCCCGCCATTGCTCGCGGGCACCGCCGACGCCGGGCGTCAGAAGCTTGGCAACCGAAAGCCGGAGGTCGGTCGGAATCTGCTCCGACTGGCGGAAATAGGTGCGTGCGGCATCTTCCAGCGTGACGCCGTCGAGCTGGACGATGCCTTGGTAGCGTTGCGTGTGAGCGCCCTGGTCGATGGTCAGCGCCAGGACGCCGCTGCCGAGCAGCGTCTGCGGCGACGTCTCGCCGGCAGCCGTCAAAGCCTGCAGCCGGTCGGCATCGAAGCGGGCATAAGCGCGCAGCGCGTGCGGCGTGGAGAAATCCGCGACCAGCATGTCGACCGGCCCGTCGGTGCGGGTCTGCAGAATGAACTTGCCCTCGAACTTCAGCGAAGTTCCGAGCAGTACAGTTAGCACACAGGCTTCGGCCAGGAGCCGGGCGACCGGCTCGGGATAGTCGTGGCGGCTGAGAATAGCGTCGAGCATCGACCCGAGCTGGACGGTGCGGCCGCGCACGTCGAGCGGGCCGACCTCGAACGGCACGACATGGTCGTCGCCGGCGTAGCCGAATTCGCCGAGCTTGGGTTTATGTTCAGCCAATTGATAAGTTTCCAACATGACAAAGCTCCGGGGCGCAGCGATGCCGCCCTCCGGGGCGCTTGCGACGAGACGCGCTCGATTTGCGTGATGCGCCTGAGATAGGCACCACCCACTTCCGGATCAAGGCGGCGCAGATCAAGGCGGCGCGGATCAGGCCGGCCCGGATCACCACGGCCCGTATCAAGCGCCCAGGCACCAGGCCAAGACCGCCTTCTGGGCATGGAGCCGGTTCTCGGCCTCATCGAACACCACCGAATGCGGTCCGTCGATCACCTCGTCGGTAACCTCCTCACCGCGATGCGCCGGCAGACAGTGCATGAACAGCGCGTCCGGCTTGGCTTTCGCCATCAGTGCCGCATTGACCTGATAGGGCAAGAAGACATTGTGGCCGCGGGCACGGTGCTCCTGGCCCATCGACACCCAGCAGTCGGTGACGATGCAGTCGGCCTCGTGAACGGCCTCCTCGGGCGAACGGGTGAATTTCAGCTTGCCGCCATTGGCTTTCGACCAGTCGACATGCTTCTGAGCCGGTTCGCTGCCCTCGGGCACGGCGACGTTCAGCTTGAAGCGGAACCGCGCAGAAGCCTCCAGCAGCGAATGCAGCACGTTGTTGCCGTCGCCGGTCCAGGCGATCGTCTTGCCGGCCACCGGACCGCGATGCTCTTCGAAGGTCATGATGTCGGCCATCAGCTGGCAGGGATGGGTCTCGTCGGTCAGCCCGTTGATGACGGGGACCGTAGCGTTTTCCGTCAGTTCCAGCAGCCGGTCATGCGAGGTGGTGCGGATCATGATGGCATCGACATAGCGCGACAGCACCTTGGCCGTGTCGGCAATGGTCTCCGAGCGGCCAAGCTGCATCTCGGTGCCGGTCAGCATGATCGTCTCGCCACCCAACTGCCGCATACCGACATCGAACGACACGCGCGTGCGCGTCGACGGCTTGTCGAAGATCATCGCCAGCACCTTGCCTTCGAGCGGCTTGCTGCGTTCGCCGGCCTTGAGCCTTGCCTTTCGCACAGCTGCGTCGTCGAGCATGAAGCGCAGATCGCCT
The DNA here is from genome assembly GCF_005063415.1 of Mesorhizobium sp. Taxonomy (GTDB): domain Bacteria; phylum Pseudomonadota; class Alphaproteobacteria; order Rhizobiales; family Rhizobiaceae; genus Mesorhizobium. Next base: position 23,801 of record NZ_SUEG01000050.1, on the reverse strand, counting down.
TCGGAAACGGCGGAAAGATCGGTGAAATGGCGAAGGGACATCAGGAATTCCAGGATTACTTCGCGGCGGCAGCGACGATGGCATCCGCCAGGCTCTTGGCGCCGGCACGAATGCGCTCGAGCGCTTCGTGGATCTCGGCGTCGGTGACGGTGAGAGGCGGCAGCAGGCGGATAACGTTGTCGCCGGCCGGAACCGTCAAGAGATGCTGGTCGCGCAGTGCCACTGTGACCTTGGTGTTGGGCATCGCGCATTTAAGCCCGAGCATCAGGCCGGTGCCCCTGATGCTTTCGATAACATCCGGAAATTCGTCGGCGACACCGGCAAGCCCCTGCTTCAACAGCAGCGCCTTGCGCCGGACGTCCTCGAGAAAGCCCTCTTCCAGCACCACGTCGAGCACGGCGTTGCCGACTGCCATCGCCAGCGGATTGCCACCGAAGGTGGTGCCGTGCACGCCGGCGGTCATGCCGACCGCTGCCTCGTCGGTGGCGAGGCAGGCACCCATCGGGAAGCCGCCGCCGATCCCCTTGGCCACCGCCATGAGGTCGGGTGTGACACCCGCCCACTCATGCGCGAACAGCTTTCCGGTGCGGCCGACGCCGCATTGGACCTCGTCGAAAATCAGGAGCAGCCCGTGCTGATCGCAGAGCTGCCTGAGGCGCTTCAGCGATTGCGTCGGCACTTGCCTGATGCCGCCCTCGCCTTGCACCGGCTCGATCAGGATCGCCGCGGTTTCAGGCGTGATCGCCTTTTCGGCGGCGTCGATATCGTCGAAGCCAACCTGGTCGAAGCCGTCGACCTTGGGGCCGAAACCTTCCAGGTATTTGTACTGGCCGCCGGCGGCGATGGTCGCCAGGGTGCGGCCGTGGAACGCGCCTTCGAAGGTGATTGTGCGGTAGCGCTCGGGATGGCCCTTGACGAAGTGGTAGCGCCGCGCCGTCTTGATGGCGCATTCGAGCGCCTCTGCGCCGGAATTGGTGAAGAACACCTTGTCGGCGAAGCTGGCGTCGGCCAGCCGCTCGCCGAGCCGGCTCTGTCCCGGAATCTCGTACAGATTGGAGACATGCCAGAGCTTGGCGGCCTGCTCGGTGAGGGCCGCGACCAGATGCGGATGGCTGTAGCCCAATGAATTCACGGCGATCCCGCCGGCGAAATCGAGATATCGCTCGCCCTTATCGGTGACCAGCCAGGTGCCTTCACCGTGGTCGAAAGCCAGGGGTGCGCGAACAAAGGTCTCGAAAAGCGCCGAACCGCTCATTATATGCGTCTCCGGAACCGGAAAATCAAAAAGCCGCCAAAGCGGCGGCCCTTGTGGCTTATCGTGTTTTTCGGCCGTGAAGTCAACGAAAAGGTCGCGCAAGGACGTGCGGCAAGCCCTCCAGCACAACGCCGGCTCATAAGCGACCGGGCAAGTTGGGGAAAACCGAAAAAACCGATTCGTGTTGGCCTTGGGACTCTTGTCACCGAGTCAGCGCATAAGGTAATTGTAGTAGAGAAATAACTAGATTTCGTGCGGCGGACCTAATCACCCGATATATGTGGTGTCTGGCCGGCAGAAGCCGGGTCGGGAATGGATTCCGATTGCCGCACGTTTCAGCAGGAGCGCGGTCTCATGAACTGGACTGACGAGCGAGTCGAACTTCTCAGAAAATTGTGGTCGGAGGGCCTCAGCGCCAGCCAGATCGCCGCACAGCTTGGCGGGGTCAGCCGCAATGCGGTCATCGGCAAAGTGCACCGGCTGAAACTGTCCGGTCGCGGACGCACGACCGCCTCACCGGCACGCCAGAAGAAGACGGTACAGGGATCGACGATCCAGAAATCGGTCTCGCGGGCAGCAAGCGCCACGCGCCATGCCACCACGTCGATGTCGATCGGTGCGACCGCGCTCAAGGCGCAGTTCGATGCCGAACCAGTGGCGCGCCACTATATCCGCCCGGTCGAGAACGTCGTCGTGCCGATCTCGCGGCACCTGCAACTCGTCGAGCTCAACGAGCGCACCTGCAAATGGCCGAACGGCGATCCGCTTTCGGAAGACTTCCATTTCTGCGGCAACGACGCCGCCGAAACCGGGCCCTATTGCAAGTACCACGCCCGAGTGGCGTTCCAGCCGGCATCGGAGCGGCGGCGGAGCAGATAGTTAGGGGAGTAAGGGAATAGGGCAGTACGGCAGTATGTGGTGAATTGCAGAGAAGCGTGGTCAGAAGCGATATCCTACTGCCCTACTGCCCTACTGCCCTACTGCCCTACTGCCCTACTGCCCTACTGCCCTACGCTTCATAGCCACCCATTCTTGCGAAACCGCCAGTAAAGAAACGTGCAGATCAGGGCAATCGCCGCCAGGACGGCCGGGTAGCCATATTCCATCCTCAGTTCCGGCATGTCGCTGAAATTCATGCCGTAAATGCCGGCGAACGCCGTGGGCACCGCCAGGATGGCGGCCCATGAGGCAAGCTTCTTGGAGATCGCCGTCTCCTGGCTTTGACCGACCAGAAGGCTCGCCTCGAAGGCGAAGGCGAGAACCTCACGCAGGCTGTCGATCTTTTCCTGGACAGTGCGGATGTGGTCGGTGACGTCGCGAAACAGCGGGTGCATGGCTGTGTGGATTTGCGGCAGATCGGCGCTGGTCAGCCGCCGGCAGACCTCCACCAGCGGCAGGGCCGCGTTGCGCAGGCGCAAGAGATCGCGGCGCAACATATAAAGCCGCTCGATATCGGAGCCGGTCATCGGTTTCAGCAGAACCTTGTCCTCGATCGCCTCGACCTCGTTTTCGATCTGCTCGAGCACCGGCATGTAGTTGTCGACGATGAAATCGAGAATGGCGTAGAGGACGAAATCCTCGCCCTTGGCAAGGGAATGCGGGCAGCTTTCCCAATGCTGGCGAACGGCGGCGTAGGAGGTCGACGGGCCATGCCTGACGCTGACGATGTAGCCGGCGCCGACGAACAAATGTGTCTCGCCGAAGGTGACACGGCTGTCGATCAACTGCGCCGTGCGGGCAACGATGAACAGGGCATCACCATATTGCTCGATCTTCGGCCGCTGGTGCGGATGCTCGGCGTCCTCGATCGCCAGCTCATGCAGATGGAATTGCGCCTGGACGCGCAGCAACAAATTGCGGTCGGGCTCCAGCAGTCCGATCCAGACCACGTGGCCCGGCTTCCCGGCCCATTCGCCGGCTTCCTCGATCGGAATGTCGGCGATGCGCCGCCCAGCCGTATAGACACCGCAGGCGATTATGCCTGACATCGGCGGCGCAGGAGCAAACTCGCGGACGTATTCCATCGCAGCCTCCTGAAGGCGGGGCCTTCGTCGCGGAACTGAGAAGTCGGCGCGTCGAAAGCTTAGCGCAATTGTCTCTCAGGTGGCGAATCCGAAATTCGCATCATTGCTGAGAGAACTCACTTCGCTGGTTGCGTTGCGGGAAGAATAATCTTGTCCGTCTTGTCGCCCTTCGGACGATCGGCCGGCATCTGATCGCCGGTGACGATATAGTAGATCGTCTCGGCGATGTTGGTGGCGTGGTCGCCGATGCGCTCGATGTTCTTGGCGCAAAACAGGAGATGTGTGCAGGGTGTGATGTTGCGTGGGTCTTCCATCATGTAGGTCAGCAACTCGCGAAACAGCGAGGTGTACATGGCATCGATCTGGTCGTCGCGGTCGCGTACGAAACCGATTTTTTCCACCGACCGCGATGCGTAGACGTCGAGTACTTCCTTGAGCTGGGTCAGTGCCAGATTGGCCAAAGCCTCGAGGCCGCGGAACAGGCTGTTCGGCTGGCGCCCGTCTGCGACGGCAACCACCCGCTTGGCGACGTTCTTGCCGAGGTCGCCTACCCGTTCGAGGTCCGCCGAGATGCGGATCGCGCCGACGATCTCGCGCAGATCCGTCGCCATCGGCTGGCGCTTGGCGATGATGATGATCGCCTTGTCGTCGATCTCGCGCTGTCCCTCATCCAGAACCAGGTCGTCTCGAATGACTTTCTGGGCAAGCTCCGGATCCGCATTGACCAGCGCCGCGACTGCCTGCTCGACCATGCGCTCGGCATGCCCGCCCATCGCCGCGATGCGCTTCGACAGATATTTCAGCTCCTCGTCATAGGCGCTGACGATATGCACGGACTGCATGGACGAAATGCCTTCCCGGGATTTTCTGGTTGAGTCGTTCCCTCGAATCCCCGCTGATACGCTAGCCGGATGACAGAAAAAAGAAACGGCCCATTATGTGCTAGAGATAGTACCGCGTCAGCGAGCCGGCAAATGGACCGTGAACGCAGCGCCCTTGCCGACCTCCGACCTGATGGAGAGCCTGGCGTTGTGGCGCGTCAGGATATGCTTGACGATGGACAGGCCAAGGCCGGTGCCCTTTTGGGTCCGGCTGTTCTCGACGTCGACGCGGTAGAACCGCTCGGTGATGCGCGGGATGTGTTCTTCGGGGATGCCGGAGCCGAAATCCCTGATGGTGACGTCGATGCCCGGTTCGGGATCGCTATCGCTGCGCATGATCGACACCACGACGCGTCCGCCCGACTGACCGTATTTGCAGGCGTTTTCCAGCAGATTTTCGAAGACCTGGAAAAGCTCGTCCCGATCGCCGGGCACGTCGAGCGGCCCTTCCGCGAAATCACGCTCGATGACGACGCCGTTTTCCTTTGCGAGCGGCCCAAGCGAATCGATGACGCTGTCGATGGCCTGGCGCAGGTCGACCTCGGTTCCCGGCTTGAGATAGGGCTTCATCTCCAGGCGCGACAGCGACAGAAGGTCGTCGATGAGGCGCGCCATGCGGCTGGTCTGGTTCTGCATGATCTGCAGGAACTGCTCGCGCGCCGCGGGGTCGTTGCGGGCCGGCCCGCGCAGCGTCTCGATGAAGCCGGCGATCGAGGCGAGAGGCGTGCGCAGCTCGTGGCTGGCATTGGCAATGAAATCGGCGCGCATTCTGTCGATCCGGCGCGCCTCACTCTGGTCCTTGAACACCAGCACGTAGAGATCCGTGGCATGGCCGACAGAAGACGCGCTCACCCGATAGGCTCGTTCGACCGGCAGCTTTTCTATGTAGTCGACGCTGTCCGAAGCGACGTTGCCCGCCAAGATACTATCCAGCAAGGCCTGCATTTCCGGCGCGCGGAATTTCAGCGACAGCGACATGCCGGGGGCAATTCCGCCAAAGGCGGCAAAGGCGGCGGCGTTGGCGTGGACGATGGCGGCGGAGCGATCGAAAATGATCAGCGGATCGGCAACCGCCGCCGCGAGATATTCGCCGGAAAGCCGTTGCAGACCGCTCGCCTCGATGGCCGCGGCATTTTCGGTCGATTGACGCGCGACGCCGGCCGGCAGCATCGCAGCGGCAACCAGCACGACGCCTGCCAGGAGCACCACATAGCCGGACATGCCGGCAAAACCATAGACCATCAGCACCGCAACGAAGCCGGCAGCCAGCAGCCAGCGGCTGTTCCACAGCCGCATGGCGACGGCTTGCGCCCTGCCTTTCCGCTCTGTGCCGATGTCGGCCATTTGCGCTCCGTCTGCGGCCACTTCAAGAACTTCCTGCTGGACCGGCGGTAGAGCACAGTGCGTCCAATTGGACGCACAAAGGACGCTCTACCACTTTATATGCTGCATCGTTCTTTCCGAAAATCGATTCCGATTTTCGGGCCGATGCAGTAAGGCTCCCAATAGCATGAGTCCGGAAGCTGGAAAGGTTCGTCTCGATGAAAAACGCTAGGGAAATCCCCGCCGCACCCTTATCGGGGCCGCTGAAGATCATGATCGACGGCAAGGAGCGGGAGTTCGACATCGAGGCCCCCACGCTTCCCGACTGGGTCGAGGACCGCAAGCTGGCCGCCGGCGGCTATCCCTACGACAAGAAGATGAAGAGCGAGGAGTACGACGAGAGGCTAGAGAAGCTGCAGATCGAGCTGGTCAAGGCGCAGGCGTGGCTACAGTCGACAGGCAAGCGGGTAATGTCGCTGTTCGAGGGGCGCGACGCTGCCGGCAAGGGCGGCACAATCTTCGTTTTGCGCCAGTATCTGAACCCTCGCACGGCGCGCAACGTGGCGCTGACCAAGCCAACACCCACCGAGCTTGGACAATGGTACTTCCAGCGCTACGTCGACCACTTCCCGACGTCGGGCGAATTCGTCACCTTCGACCGCTCCTGGTACAACCGCGCCGGCGTTGAACCGGTGATGGGATTCTGCACGCCCGAGCAGCAGGAGCAATTTCTGGACGAGGTTCCGCATTTCGAGCGGATGATCCGCAACGAGGGCATACATTTCATCAAATTCTGGCTGAACGTCGGCCGGGAAACGCAGCTCGAGCGGTTCCACGACCGTCGCTGGAGCCCGCTGAAGAGCTGGAAGTTTTCGCCGATCGACGTCGCCGGCATCACCAAATGGGACGACTACACCAAGGCGCGCGACCTGATGGTCGAACGCACGCACAAGGAGTTCGCGCCCTGGATCATTGTGCGGGCGAACGACAAACGGCGCGCGCGGCTGGCCGTCATGCAGCGCATTCTCCTTTCGCTTCCCTATGACGGCCGCGACCTCGACGTCATCGGCAAGGAGGACAAGAAGATCATCGGCGAAGGGCCGACTTTCCTCGAAAAATAAGCTCACCTCATCGATACGCGGCTTTCATGCCGCCAGCCGGGCTATCCGCTGCAGTCGCTTCAGCGTGGTGTCGTCCTGCAGCGCCTGCTGGAAAAGCGAGATTTCCTGGTCGATGCGGTCGCAGAGCGCGCCGGTGTCCCCCCTGAGCAGGTCGCGCGTCTGCAGCAGCGCCGCGACAGGCTTCTTGGCGAGCTGCCTGGCTCTTGCCAGCGTGGCTTCCTCGACGCTGCCGTCCGTCACGATCTCGCCGACAAGGCCCAGTGCCCTGGCATCTTCGGCGGCGAGCGTGTCGCCCAGGCAGAAGAAGCGGAACGCCCCGGCATAGCCGAGCTTCTGCGGCGCCAGAATGCTGGTCGCCGCGTCCGGCACCAGGCCGAAATCGACGAACGGCACCCGAAACGTGCTCTTGCTCGAGGCGATCACCATGTCGCAGTGGAACAGGATGGTGCAGCCGACGCCGACGGCGTCGCCGTCGACACAGGCAAGGACCGGTTTCGGGAACGTCGCCAGCGTGCGGAACATATCGGTGACGGCGGCGATCAGTCGCCGATGTTTGGTGGCGTCGAGAAATTCGGAAAAGTCGGCACCGAGGCAGAAGCACCCGGCCAGGCCGCGCAGGACCACAACGCGGACGTCGTCGTCAACGGCGGCTTCGTGGAATGTCCTGGCCAGGCTTTCATAGGCCCGCCTGTCCAGCACCGGGCGGCCGTCACCCGACGACACCGTGACGATCAGCGTGTGATTGCGGAATTCTGCTTTTGAGTGAACGTTCATGGCCTCTCTCCAATCTCACGAGGCGCGTCTCTGTCCGAGCATGTCCGGGTACCCTCTGGCCAGCACCGGCGCAAAGTGGTTGCGGCGCCAACGCACCACGTCGAGCGTGTGCTCGTTGAAGGTGAGCAGTGTGGCAACCACCTGCTGGTTGCCGTAGGTACGCTGGTAACCGAGCGGCGTTGCCAGGAAATGCAGCTGCAGCGCGCGAAGCACCCACATCGGCTCGAATTCGATGATCACCTGGTTGACGTTGCGCTTCAGGCCCCACTCGACGAAGCCAGCGATCAGCTCCGTGCCCACCGTCGACACGCCGCGCCGGCCGTCGCGGAACCCCGGCGCAACCGCATAGCGGGTCAGTTCATAGACATTCGGGCCCGAAGGTGGGGTTCCCTCATAAAGGTCCGCCAGCACGTCGGTTAGAAGATGTGCCCGGGTCGTCGGCAACATCCGCTGATAACCGGCGAGCTCGCCATTGCGGATGACGATCTGGTGCACTGCCTCGTCGTGGTCGAATTGATCGATCTCGAGGCCATCGGGGCGCTGCAGATCGGTCCATCCCATCTCTTCGACGAAAACTCTGTAACGCAAACGATGAACTGCCTCCCAGAGGTCGGGCCGTTCCATCAATTCCTGGGTCGTGAGGGAAAAAAGCATTTGCCGTCTCCTAGTTTCAACAGGAAGATACGGCCGTGCTTTCCCGAAAAAATTACGCGATCACGCAAGCAAGAATTTCTAGGCCGGCGCGGCCGACCTAGTTAATATAGCCGCGCCTTATCGCTTCCGCGACGGCCTGGACCCGGTTGACGGCACCGAGTTTGCTTTTGGCGTTAAGAAGGTGTTTCTCTGACGTGTGTTCCGAAATGCCGAGAATTTGTGAAATCTCCCATTCGGACTTGCCAACAGCGGCCCATTGCAGGCATTCGCGCTCACGCGGCGTTAATTCGACATGATCGATGGTTTTGCCCGCCATGGTGTGGAGCTGCATTGCGCGGCCAATCGCATAAGTCGAGACCAGCGACACCAACCCGAACTCGGCGCTCGACAATTCGACAGCCTCGCCGCCTAGCGACACCATGACGATCTGGCCATCGAGCGTGATTAGCGGGAAGGCCAACCCGTCGCGCAGCTTGAATTCGCCGGCATCGCCCATCACCTCGCCGCCGCTCTTGCCGATACGGATGCCCTGAGACGCTTCCCGCCACTGGAATGGCGCTTGAAGCTGCTTCATGTGACTGACGACTGGGTCGTGATCGACGTAATTACGCGCGACGTAGCGCTCAAGCCATTCGGCCGGCCAGTCGCAGAGCAGCACATGGTCCTTTTGCTGGTTTCTCGGCGTGCCAGGTTGCGGAACCGTCCCGGCCATCAGCGCCGTCAGCCCGAACCCGCTTGTTACCCCCAGCAGCTTTTCGCAGACGGCGGCGGCTGTGCCGGCGTGCTGCAACTGATCTATCAACTCCAGGGTACGATCGAAATGACCCATCGCAACATCTACCCCATGTTGCCTTCCGCTCTTGAGGCCAATGGCAGTGATCAACCCGCACCACGCCATCAACCCCGGACTGCAAAGCTGCTTCCCCTGTGCGTCCTACTGCTCCTCTTCAGCCGGCATCACGCAGTCACTTGCAAACTCACTAAACAATATCCCTAAATTGCAATGATGAAACCAAAAACCGTTGTACCTGTGTTTTTTTCGTACAAAAACCTGTGTTATTTCGTACTAAAGTCGGTGCAAGACCGGACGGAGTCGTCGCGTGGCGTTTCGGCGCATATCCATTTCATTGATCTCGATATTGATCGGAGCGCAATCGCTTGCGGCTGCTGCGCTCGCCGCGGAGCCGCAGGTGCCGGTGTTTTGGGACGCCAAGGAGCGGCTGCCAAAGCCGGACCTTTCGATGCTGCCGCGGCTGCGATTCCTGACCACCACGGATTTCCCGCCGTTCAATTTCCTCGATGGGGCAGGCCGGCTGTCGGGCTTCCATGTCGACCTGGCGCGCGCCATCTGCGCCGAGCTCGGCATTGCCGAAAAATGCCAGATCCAGGCGCTGCCCTGGGCCGGGCTCGAAGGTGCGCTCGGGAAAGGCGAAGGCGAAGCGATCATCGCCGGCATCGCCGCGACGCCGGAGTCGCGGTCGAAATACGCGTTTTCACGCTCCTACCTGCAATTTCCGGCACGCTTCATCATGCTGAAGACAAAGGCGCTGACCGAACCAATGTTCGACAAGCTGCGCAGCAAGCGGGTCGGCGTGATCGCCGGCTCCGCGCACGAGCGGATGCTGCGCGATTATTTCGGCGACGTCCAAATCGTCCCCTTGGCAAAGCCGGAGGAGCTTTATGGCGAGTTGAAAGCCGGCAAGATCGACGCCGCCTTCGGCGACGGCATGCGTTTCGCCTTCTGGCTCGGCGGCTCGGATGCAGCGGGCTGCTGCCGCTTTGCCGGCGGCCCCTATCTGGCGCCCGAATATCTCGGCTCAGGGATGGCAATCGCCACCAGGGCCGACGATCCGGCACTGGCCGCCGCTTTCGACTACGCGCTGCAGGAAATCTCGGTGAAAGGCACGTTCGCCGAGTTCTATCTGCGCTATTTTCCGGTCAGTTTTTTCTGAGCTTGGCTGCCGGCTCAAGTCAGCGTGCGAAGGCGGGCCTTGGCGGCTCGCGCAATGGCGGCGACCGTCAGCGCATCGAGGTCGAGTTCCCGGCGGACGAGCTGCAGGACGCGCACCTCCTCCAGGCGCATTTCGAGATCGACAGCTGCGACCTCGAAGGCGGCGGCATAGGCGGTGTCACGCAGGCGTTCGGGCAGCGCCTCGGCGACACGCGCCAGGACGCCCTCCAGCCCGTCCTTTTCCTGCAGCATTTTCTGGCAGGCCTGGGCGACCTCGACCAGCCGCTCCTGGTTGAAATCCTCAAACACCGGCCAGGATCGAACGACGTCGCCGATCCGCGCCAGTTCGACGTCGGTCATGTCGCGATCTGACGCCGAGGTGATGACCATCAGGTAGATCATGGCTTCGTGTGGCGACAATGGCATTTACAACTCCTTGAGATGGTCCCGAAGTTAGGAACGAGGGACCGGCGCCGCAAGGAAAAACAGCCGCGATCGTTGGCGCTGCGGTCACGCCTTGGAACTTGATCCATCCCGACTAATTCGGACGGGGCTCTTAGTCTTCTTGCCTGATCACGGTCCTGCCCGAAAACCGGGTTCCACTTTTCGGGATCATGGTCTAGAGCATGCGGCTGCCGGCATGGATGCTGGCAAAGTTGCAGGAATAGCATCATGGCCGAACAACAGCCGATCGATCTCAGCCCGGAAGTCCTCACCGCCGTCGCCGAAAGCAAGGCGTGGCCGTTCGAGGAAGCGAAAAAGATCGTCGCCCGCTACGCGAGCAGCGGCTACCCGGAAACGGTGCTGTTCGAGACCGGCTACGGCCCGTCGGGGCTGCCGCATATCGGCACGTTTGGCGAGGTGGCGCGCACATCTATGGTGCGCCACGCCTTCCGCGTGCTGACCGAAGACAAGGTCAAGACGCGGCTGCTGTGCTTCTCCGACGACATGGACGGATTGCGCAAGGTGCCGGACAATGTGCCTAACAAGGACATGCTGCGCGCCTATCTCGGCAAGCCGCTGACCAGGATACCGGACCCTTTCTCCAATGAGTATCCGTCCTTCGGCGCCGCCAATAACGCACGGCTGCGCGCTTTCCTCGACCGTTTCGGCTTCGATTACGAATTCGCTTCCTCGACCGACTATTATACTTCCGGCCGCTTCGACGCGACGCTGCTCAAGATGCTCGAGCGCTTCGATAAGGTGATGGCAATCATGCTGCCGTCGCTGCGCGAGGAGCGGGCGCTGAGCTATTCGCCCTTCCTGCCGATCCATCCCAAGAACGGCATCGTCATGCAAGTCGCGATCGATGAGCGCAAGCTCGACGCCGGCACCATCGTGTGGCGCGACCCGGACACCGGCGAGCGCTTCGAGACGCCGGTGACCGGCGGTCATGCCAAGCTGCAATGGAAGCCAGATTGGGCGATGCGCTGGGCAGCACTCGGCGTCGATTACGAGATGTCCGGCAAGGATCTGATCGATTCCGTCAAGCTCGCCGGGCAGATTTGCCGCGCGCTCGATGCTCCGGCGCCGGAGGGCTTCAATTATGAGCTGTTCCTCGATGAGCACGGCCAGAAGATCTCGAAGTCGAAGGGCAATGGGCTGACCATCGACGAGTGGCTGACTTACGCGCCGACCGAGAGCCTTAGCCTTTATATGTTCCAGCGCCCGCGAACCGCGAAGAAGCTTTATTTCGACGTCATCCCGAAGGCGGTAGACGAATATTACACGTTCCTCTCTGCCTATCAGAGGCAGGACTGGAAGGAGCGGCTGGGCAATCCGGTCTGGCACATGCATGACGGCAATCCCCCGGCAGTCGACCTGCCGGTTCCGTTCTCGCTGCTGCTCAACCTGGTCAGCGCCTCGAATGCGCAGAACAGGGACGTGCTGTGGGGTTTCATTTCGCGCCACGCGCCGGGTGTGACGCCGACAACCCATCCCGAGCTCGACCGGCTGGCCGAATATGCCATCCGCTATTTCGACGATTTCGTGAAGCCGGCGAAAGTATACCGTGCTGCCGACGCGGTCGAGCGCGAGGCGCTGACCAAGCTTTCGGAAGCGCTCGCCGCGCTGCCGGCTGATGCCGACAGCGAGGCAATCCAGAACGCTGCCCTCAATGTTGCGCGCAAGATCGAGCGCTACCAGGATCATTCCAAGCAGAGCCCGGAGGGCGGACCCGGTGTCTCCGTCGCCTTCTTCCAGATGATCTATCAGGTGCTGATAGGTCAGGAACGCGGGCCGCGCTTCGGCTCCTTCGCCGCGCTCTACGGCATCGCCGAAACGCGCGAGCTCATTCAGCGGGCGCTGGCTGGTCAGCTGGCGGCATGAGGATGCCGTCTTGCTCCTCCAGGATCGAGCTGGGCGCTACAGGCGCGGATCGCGACGCAGCAGCCGGGAGCGGCGGCAGGCCTGAAACGCTCGGCGCCGGCCCGAAGACGCCTTTTTTTGCTGCACGCGCCTTTTCGCCGGCTTCTACGTAAGGGCCGCCCTTGGCGGCGCGCGCCCAGCCATTTTCGACCAGCCATTGGCCGATATCCTGATTGCCGATCCGGCACTCGGCGGCGATCAGATCACGACCGCCTTCGGGCGGCACGGCACAGACCACCGCACGACTGCGGAGAAAGGCGCGGAAGGCCGTTCGCGCCCGGATGCCGCAATTCCAGGACTCGCCGCCGTCGGTGCAAGTCTCCTCCTGCTTGACGATGTCGATACCGGAAACCGCAATCGAATAGCCCTTTGCTTCGATGACCCCGGCGGCCGACGCGACGGGCTGGAATAGTTTCGTGCCTTTCCAGTCGTCGGGCATTTTCGTTTTTGGCGGCTTGGGCGGTCCGGCCAATGCCAGATCGCTTAACGGGGCGCGCGGCTCTATCCGTTCAAGCTCGTTGGAACCGAGCTGCGGCGGCACCACGATTTCTGGATCGATTGCCCTCGAATGCGCCGCCTGCTTGGCCGGCACTGGTTTCGGGATGGCCGACGTAGCCGGCGCGGCGGGCTGCGGTTCAGCGCTGACCTGGATTTGCTCCCAGGGGCCGCCGCTTTCGCTCTGGACGGCGCGGCCGCCGGCGACAATTGCCGTGGCCATCGCGGGGATCGCCAGAACAGCCAAGGCAAGGTGAGGCAAACGCACCAGCCCCGCGCCTACTGGCTTGCCCAGACAATCCGCGCCACCCATTCGACATCGCGCATTGGGATGTCGCGGTCCGGGTGATCGGGATTGAGGGAGACCAGCGCGATCGACTTCGGTGTCTGGCGGTCGAGCACCTTGGCCATCACCTCGCCGGCATTGGTCTTGACGACGACGCGATCACCCTTTCGTATGGTAGCCCCCGGCTCGACGATCAGGACATCGCCATTGCGATAGAGCGGCAGCATGGAATCGCCCTGGACCTTCAAGGCATAGGAGGTTTCGGTTGCCCGTGCCGGAAGCTCGATCAGGTCCCATCCCTGCCCCGCCGGAAACCCGGCGTCGTCGAAGAAGCCACCGGCGCCCGCCTGGGCGAAGCCGAGCAGCGGCACCGACGATCTCTGCACGGGCAGTGCGCCGGAATTACCCCGACCCTCGACCAGCCCCGCAAATTCATCCAGCGAGGCGCCGGTCGCCTCGATGATCTTGGCCAGCGATTCGGTCGATGGCCAGCGCGGCCGCCCATCTGAGGACAGCCGCTTCGATTTGTTGAAGGCGGTCGAGTCGAGGCCCGCGCGCCTGGCCAGTCCGGAGGCCGAAAGCGAATAACGCTCGGCAAGAGCGTCGATGGCGGCCCAAACGCGGTCGTGCGAGAGCACCTTGCTCTCCTTCGAAACAGGAAAAAATACCTTCCCTGTTCTACCCCTTGGCCGCCATCTTGTCCACCGCCGAAGACGGCGTCAGGCTGCCTCCTTGGCCTCGTCCCTGGTATAGGGATCCAAGCGCTCGTAGAAGGTCTCGCCCTTCTCGGCCATGTCGAGCAGCAACTTCGGCGCCTTGAACTCGGCGCCGTATTTCTTCTGCAGGCGCTTGGCGAGTTTGACGAATTTCTTCGCGCCGATGCCGTCGATGTAGGACAGTGCACCGCCTGTATAGGGCGCGAAGCCGAAGGCCAGGATCGAGCCGACATCGGCCTCGCGTGGGTCGGTAACGATGCCCTCTTCCATCACCCGTACCGCCTCAAGCGCGATGGTGACCAGCAGCCGCTGCTTCAGTTCCTCATAGTCGACCTGCTCCGGCGCCAGCTGCGGGTAGAGATCCCTGAGGCCTGGCCACAGCTTCTTTTTGGCCGGTTTTGCCGGATAGTCATAGAAGCCCTTGCTGTTCTTGCGGCCCAAGCGACCATGCGTGTCGACCATCGTGTTGATCAGCGCCATCTGCTTCGGATCGACCGCCTTGTCGCCGAGGTCGCGCATGGTCTGCTTCATGATCTTCTGGGCAAGGTCGATCGCCGTCTCGTCGGTCAACGCCAAAGGGCCGACCGGCATGCCGGCGGCCTTGGCCGCGTTCTCGATCATTGGCGCCGGAACACCTTCGATCAGCATCTTGTAGGCCTCCGACATGTAGCGCAGCACGCAGCGATTGACATAGAAGCCGCGCGTATCGTTGACGACGATCGGCGTTTTCTTGATGGCACGGACAAAGTCGATCGCGGTTGCCAGCGCCTTGTCGCCGGTCTTCTTGCCGAGGATGATCTCGACCAGCATCATCTTGTCGACCGGCGAGAAGAAATGGATGCCGATGAAATTCTTCGGCCGCGCCGAATTCCTGGCCAGCGATGTAATCGGTATGGTCGACGTATTCGAGGCGAAGATCGCCGACGGCTTGAGTACAGCCTCGGCCAGTTCGGTGGCACCCTTCTTTACGGCCGAATCCTCGAATACCGCCTCGACCACAAGATCGCAGCCGGCGAGATCCGCATAGTCGGCCGTCGGCGTGATTAGCGACAGCAACTGATCCTTGTCCTGTGGCTTGGCACGGCCCTTCTTCACCTGATCCGAGATAAGGTTGTCGGAATGCGCCTTGCCCTTGGCGGCAGACTCCATGTCACGGTCGAGCAGTACCACCGGAATGCCTGCCTTGGCCGTCACATAGGCGATACCGGCGCCCATGAAGCCGGCGCCGAGCACGCCGATCTTCTTGAACGTCGTTTCCGGCACACCGGCGGGGCGGCGCGCGCCCTTGTTCAGTTCCTGCAGCGACACGAACAATGAGCGGATCATCGCCGCCGCTTCCCTGGTCTGCATGATCTCGGTGAAATAGCGTTGCTCGATCCGCAAGGCGGTGTCGAACGGCACCAACAGGCCCTCATAGACGCATTTCAGGATGGCGGCAGCGGCGGGATAATTGCCATAGGTCTCGCGGCGCAGGATGGCGATGGCCGGCGGCCACAGATTGGCACCGGCCACCGAATAGATCGGGGCGCCGGGCAGCTTGAAGCCCTTTTCATCCCATGGCGCCACCGGTTTCAAGCCGTTCCTGATCATCGCCTTGGCGGTTTCGACCAGCTTGTCCGGCTCGGCAATCTCATGGATCAGGCCCATCGACTTGGCCTTCTGCGGCGACAGCGTCTGGCCGGACGTCAGCATTTGCAGCGCCTGCTGCTGGTCGGTCAGCCGTGGCACGCGCTGGGTGCCGCCGGCGCCCGGAAAAATGCCGATCTTCACTTCGGGAAGCGCCATCCTCACCTTGTCCGAATCGGCCGCGACACGGCCATGGCAGGCGAGCGACAATTCGAACGCGCCACCCATGCAGGTGCCGTTGATCGCCGAAACCCATGGCTTTCCCGAGGTTTCCAGCTTACGGAACAGGCCGCTCATGGTGCCCGCATTGTCGAACAGCGCCTTGGTCGCCTTCTCCGGGTCCTTCGCCTTATCGGCGGCGAAGGCCGCCAGCATCTTCTGCAGCATGGTGATGTCGGCGCCGCCCGAGAACGTATCCTTGCCGGAGGTGATCACCGCGCCCTTTATCGCTGCATCGCTCGCCACTTTGTCGACGATGGCGTTTAGTTCGCGCATCACCTCCTCGGTGAAGACGTTCATCGAACGGTCCGGCATGTCCCAGGTGACCAGCGCAATACCGTCGGCGTCGATGTCGAGGGTGAAATTGCTGTAGCTCATCATCTCTCTCCGTCAGACGCGTTCGATGATCGTTGCGGTGCCCATACCGGCGCCGATGCAAAGCGTCACCAGTGCAGTGTTGAGGTCGCGACGTTCCAATTCGTCCAGCACCGTACCAAAGATCATCGCACCGGTGGCGCCGAGCGGATGGCCCATGGCTATGGCACCACCATTGACGTTGATCCGGTCATGCGGAATGTCGAAAGCCTGCATGAAGCGCAGCACCACCGAAGCGAAGGCCTCGTTGAGCTCGAACAGGTCGATGTCCGACAGCTTCATCTTCGCCCGCTTCAACAGCTTCTCGGTGACGTCGACGGGGCCGGTCAGCATCAGCACCGGTTCGGAGCCGATGTTGGCGAAGGCCCGGATGCGCGCGCGCGGCTTGAGGCCGAGCGTCTTTCCCGCCCTTTTTGAGCCAAGCAGCACGGCCGCCGCGCCATCGACGATGCCGGAGGAATTGCCGGCATGGTGGACGTGGTTGATCTCTTCCACCTCGGGATGCTTCTGCACGGCGACGGCGTCGAAGCCGCCCATTTCGCCGGGCATCACGAAGGACGGATTGAGCGCGGCCAGCGACTGCATGTCGGTCGAAGGCCGCATGTGCTCGTCGTGATCGAGAATGGTCAGGCCGTTCTGGTCCTTGACCGAGATCACCGAATTCTTGAAGCGGCCCTCGCCCCACGCCTTGGCGGCACGTTTCTGGCTTTCGACCGCGTAAGCGTCGACGTCGTCGCGCGAAAACCCGTATTTGGTGGCGATCAGGTCGGCCGAGATTCCTTGCGGCACGAACCAGCCGGGCAGGCCGACCGATGGATCCATGAACCAGGCGCCGCCGGAGGCGCCCATGCCGACGCGCGACATCGATTCGACGCCGCCGGCAATGACGATCTCGTCGGCGCCCTGCGCGATCTTGGCGGCGCCGAAATTGATGGCGTCCAGTCCCGAGGCGCAGAAGCGCGATATCTGCATCCCAGGCGCCTTGGTGTCGTAGCCGGCCTCGAAAGCGGCGGCACGTGGAATGACCGCACCCGCCTCGCCAACCGGATCGACACAACCGAAGATGATGTCGTCAACAGCGGCGGTGTCCAGTCCGTTGCGGTCGCGGATGGCCTCGAGCACCTTGGCGCCGAGCCGCACCGCCGGCACTTCGTGCAGCGAGCCATCCTTCTTGCCCCTGCCGCGCGGCGTGCGCACGGCATCATAAACATAAGCTTCGGCCATTTTCCTGCTCCTTGGGTTTGCTGAAAGTCGCTCAGAGTGAGCGCCCGATCAGCAATTTCATGATCTCGTTGGTGCCGCCGTAGATGCGCTGGACGCGGGCGTCGCGGAACATGCGCGCAATCGGATATTCATTCATGTAGCCATAGCCGCCATGCAATTGAAGGCATTCGTCGACGACTTTTCCTTGCAGGTCTGACAGCCAGTATTTGGCCATCGAGGCCGTCACCGGGTCGAGGCCACCGTTAATGTGGCGGGCAACGCAGTCATTATAGAAGACGCGGCCGATGGTCGCCTCGGTCTTCAATTCGGCAAGCTTGAACTGGGTGTTCTGGAATTCGATGATGGCCTTGCCGAAGGCCTTGCGCTCCTTGACGTAGTCGATGGTAAGCGCCAGGGCCCGCTCGACCATGGCGATAGCAGTGGTGCCGATCTGCAGCCGCTCCTGCGGCAATTGTTGCATCAACTGGACGAAGCCCTGGCCTTCGTCGTTGCCGAGCAGGTTCGAGGTCGGCACACGCATGTCGTTGAAGAACAGTTCCGACGTGTCGTTGGCCTTGAGGCCGATCTTGTCGAGGTTGCGGCCGCGCTCGAAACCCTCCACCTCGTCAGTCTCGACGACGATCAGCGAGATGCCCTTGGCGCCCTTCTCAGGATCGGTCTTGGTAACGACGATGATGAAATTGGCGAGCTGGCCGTTGGTGATAAAGGTCTTCGAGCCGTTGAGCTTGTACCGGTTGCCGTCCTTTTCGGCGCGCGTCTTGACGCCTTGAAGATCGGAGCCCGCACCCGGCTCGGTCATGGCGATGGCGCCGATCAGCTCGCCGCTCGCCAGCCTCGGCAGCCACTTCTTCTTCTGCTCCTCCGAGCCGTAGTGGAGGATATAGGGGGCAACGATCGAATTGTGCAGGCCAATGCCGAACCCGTCGACGCCGACATGGCCGATCGCCTCGATGATGGCGCTCTCATGCGCGAAGGTGCCGCCCGATCCGCCATATTCCTCCGGCATCGAGGCGCAGAGCAGGCCGGCAGCACCCGCCTTCAGCCAGCTTTCGCGGTCGACCATCTCGTTCTTCTCGAACTCGTCGTAACGCGGCGCGATCTCTTCCGACATGAAGCGGTGCGCCATGTCGTAAAGCATGGCAACCTCGTCCGCCGCCCAGGCGGGCTTGGGAAGGCCAAGGATTTCGGCGGGGTTGGTCATGTTTTCTCCCTCGCGCCGACGTTCCCCTCCCCCTCGAGGGGAGGGTGGCCGCGAAGCGGCCGGATGGGGTCGCCGATGACGTGCTCGACCTTATCTTTTACAACCTGCGCCACGTGCCACGGCATTGCGATCGTTCTCCTCCCAAGGCATGCACCGGAATGGAGGTCGGCGCACTGCACGCAGGACCCCTCCCGGCCCTTCGGGCCACCCTCCCCTCGAGGGGGAGGGGAACGCCGAACCTAGAACGCTTCCGCCGGCAGTGCCATCAATGTGTCGGCACCGCTGGAGATGCGGGCAAGATGCGCCGACGTCTCCGGCATGATCCGCTCTATGAAGAAGCGCGCCGTCACCAGCTTGTTGTCGTAGAAAGACGAAGCGCCGTCGGCGCCATTCGTCAATTTCGCTGCGGCCACCTTGGCCATCTGGGCCCACATATAGCCCAGCGCCACCAGGCCGAAGAGATGCATGTAGTCGGTCGAGGCGGCACCGGCATTGTCGGGCTTGGCCATGCCGTTCTGCACCAGCCACATCGTCGCTGCCTGCAGATCGTTGAGGCCCTTCTTCAGCGTCTTGGTGAAGGGCGCCATCTTCTCGTCGGTGCGGTTTTCCTCGCAGAACTCTCCGACTTCCTTAAAGAAAGCCTGGATCGCGCGACCGCCATTCAAGGCTAACTTGCGGCCGACGAGGTCGAGCGCCTGGATGCCGTTGGCACCCTCATAGATCATGGCGATGCGCGCATCGCGGACGAACTGGCTCATGCCGTGCTCTTCTATATAGCCGTGGCCGCCGAACACCTGCTGCGCCATTACCGCATGATCGAAACCCTTGTCGGTGAGCACGCCCTTGACCACCGGCGTCATCAGGCCGGTGTAGTCGTCGGCCGCCTGCCGATCCTTGTCGTCACCGGAGCGGTGAGCGATGTCGGACTTGATCGCCGTCCACAGCGCCAGCGCGCGGCCGGCCTCGTTGAAAGCCTTCATGGTCATCAGGCTGCGGCGGATGTCCGGATGGACGATGATCGGATCGGCCTTCCTGTCCGGCGCCTTCGGCCCTGACAGCGAGCGGCCCTGCAGACGATCCTTGGCGTAGGAAACCGCATTCTGGTAGGCAACCTCCGACAGTGAGAGGCCCTGCAGGCCGACGCCAAGCCGCGCCTCATTCATCATGGTGAACATTGCTTTCAGCCCGCCATTGGCCTCGCCGAGCAGCGTGCCTTCAGCGTCGTCGTAGTTCATGACGCAGGTCGAGTTGCCATGGATACCCATCTTCTCCTCGATCGAGCCACAGGAGACGGTGTTCTTCTCGCACGGATTGCCTGAGGCATCGAGCTTGAGCTTCGGCACGATGAACAGCGAGATGCCCTTCACGCCATCCGGCGCGCCCTCGATACGGGCCAGCACGAGGTGGACGATATTGTCCGACATGTCATGCTCGCCGGCCGAGATGAATATCTTCTGGCCGGAGATCCTGTAGGTGCCGTCGCCATTTGGGACGGCCTTGGTGCGCAGCAGGCCAAGATCGGTTCCGCAGTGCGGCTCGGTCAGGTTCATGGTGCCGGTCCAGGCGCCCTCGACCAGCTTCGGCAACCATGTTGCCTTCTGCTCTTTGGTGCCATGGGTGATGATCGCAGCGATCGCGCCCTGCGTCAGGCCGGCATACATCATCAGCGACATATTGGCCGACACCATATATTCGGCAACCGCAGTGTGCACCGCGTAGGGCAAGCCTTGCCCGCCAAACTCGACAGGTGCCGCGAGCCCCATCCAGCCGCCCTCGCGATACTGGTCGAAGGCTTCCTTGAAGCCTTTCGGCGTCGTTACCGAACCGTCGTCATGGTGCACGCAGCCTTCCACGTCGCCGACACGGTTCAGCGGCTGCATCACGTTTTCGGCGAGCTTCGCGCCCTCGGCAAGGATGGCCTCGAGCACATCCGACGTCGCGTCGGAAAATCCGGGAAGATTGGAATAACGCTGATATCCCAGCACTTCGTTCAGCACGAACAGCGTGTCCCGGACCGGCGCTCTGTAGATCGGCATGCGTTTCCTCCACCATGCGGTCTTGGCCCCGAAATCAGCCCCAGCATATGAGGATGGCAGGCGGACCAACGTTACGGTCGAGATAACAAATATTGACGTTTGCGTAAACGTCAATTCTGCGGTGCGGCAAATTTTCTGCCGCGCGCCAAGACGGCAAACGACGAAAGACGGCAAACGACGAAGAACCGCGCAGCGAAAGCCACGCGGTTCTCATTCGTCGGAAATCGACAGGTTAGTTTAGCTCGCCACGCTGGCCTGCGGCGCCGAGCGCTCGATCAGCATTTGCCGGACGGTCGACATCGAAGCACTCAGTTCGCTGATGGCGTCGTCGATCAGCGCCCGCTGCTTCTGCAGACGGGCAAGCTGCTTCTCCGACTTGTCGAGCGCCAGCCGCAACTGCTTGGTGTTGGAGCCGTTCGGATCGTAGAGGTCCATCATCTGCTTGACGTCGCGCAGCGAGAACCCGACCTTGCGGCCAAGCAGGATCAGCTTCAGCCGGGCCCTGTCGCGGCGCGTATAGAGACGGGTCGATCCGTCACGCTGCGGGTTGAGTAGACCCTTGTCCTCATAGAAACGCAGCGTACGCAGCGTCACTCCGTATTTCTTGGCCATTTCGCCGATGCGGACAAGCTCTTCACCGGCTTCGCTCGACATATCGTTGGTGTTGGCCGCGGCTTGGCCGGGCGAAATAAGTTTCATGGTCACTGGCTTTCCCCGTCTGGTGGCGTCGCGGTCGCGGACCTTGCGTCGCCTGAGTGAAAGCGGGGGCGTGCTTCCACTCGTGGTTTCAACAAACAAATCGCAAACGGCGTAATGCGCTCATTTACGTTTACGTCAATTCTATATCGATAGCCGCCTCACCACGCAAGAGCGTTCTGGTCTTGCAACTTTATGCCGCAGCACCAGCGGATAAACCCAAAAATCGCGGTCGACTTCGGAAAGAACCCTGCGGCAGATCAAAATTCTACAGCGTCCTTTGTGCGTCCAAAGGGACACGCGGCGCCGTCGGCAGCCAGCCGACAAAGTTGCAACTTCTTAAGCTTGGTTAACGCGTTGTTTACCACGTTGGGGCGAAATGTGCGCATGTCGGTTACCCGTGTCTATCCTGTATTGAATTTTTCACGGTTTTTCGGAGCGCGGATGAGACCCGGGAAGCTCGTCTTCCACTGCAACAAGCCAAGCAGTCGCCTTCGTCCCGGCAGGACTTTGGGAACCTGGTGAAAGCCAGCAATTCTGAAACGGGCGCATTGATGAACAGCAAGCGGTCCTACCTCGATACACTCAACGCCGGCAGGCAACGCCGGCCGCACACGACGCTTGAAGAGCTCAACCGCTCCCTGGAAACGCTGGAGCAGCGACTGGAGCGGACGCGCGAGGAAACGGCAAGCCACCCCGATCCGCGCCGACCAGCGGGAGAACCGCGCTATCCCAGCGCCCAGCCCTATGGCCAGCAGCGCCGGTATGAGGATCCACGCGCGCAGCGGCCGAAAGGTCCAGCAGCGGCTTTCGACCAGAATTACCAGGCGATCGCCCGCGATATCGACCGGGTGCGCGGTCAGGAGGACGGCGTCGCCCTAGCCGGCAAGATCGCCGGGGAATTGCGCGGCCTGCGCGAAGAGCTGCGCCAGCAGATGACCTCCGGCCTGCAACGCGAGTTCGATGTACTGCGCAAGAATATTGAGCGAGCCTTCCAGTCAAATGGTGGCGGCAAGGGCAGCGCCGAACTCGGCGTCGAGTTCGAGCGGCTTTCCGGCGCCATCCAGACACTGGCCGAAAAAAGCGACGACAGAAGCGTCAATATGCTGCGGCTCGAGCTTGAGCAGGTCAAGGCCGCGCTCGATACGCTGGCGCGCGAGGAGAGCGTGCAGGCGGTCGGACGCCGCTGGGACGATTTCGACCGCCGCTGGAACGCCTTCGAGGACCGCGTCGAGGCCGATCAGCGCAAGCGTTCCGATGCACCCGGCCTGTCGGCGCTGACGGAGCGGCTCGAACAGATCAGCAATGCCGTCAGCAATCTGCCGGAATCGCTGTCGCTGCGCTCGCTCGAGGAAAAGGTCCGCACGCTTGCCGGAGCGGTCGACCATTTCGCCCGCCAGCAGGACAATCGCGGCGGCGACACATTCAGTCAGATCGACGAGCGGCTCGACGAGATTTCCCGCGCGATCGTCGCCTCGACGGTTGCCGCGCAAGCCAATTCGTTCGACCCCGAGCCCTTCGAACGCATCGAGAAGCGGATCGATTCACTGGCCCAGCAAATCGAAGAAGTGTCGCAGGATCGTCCGGGTCGGGAGGTCATCGACCGTCTCAACACATTGTCGAGCCGCGTGGATGAGCTGGCCGGCCGAGCCAATCTGCCGGAACAGGCGATGGAGCGCCTTGCCAGGCAAGTCGCGCTTATTGCCGACAAGATCGACCACGCACCTGCCATGCCCGACGCGGACTACATCTTCCAGGGGCTCGAGCAGCGCTTCGACGTGCTGTCCAGCATGATGGAACGTCGCCAGGGCGACGCCATCGAACAAGGCAACATGCTGTTTCGCGACCTTGAGCGCCGGTTGGACGAGGTCGCCGACAGGCTCGACCAGCGCATGCCGCAGGTCGACAGCGCCGGCATCATGGATGCCATCGACGCCCGCTTCACCGCGCTGGCCAAGCGGATGGAGACGCGCGTTCCGGATCCTGCCAACGAGGCGGCGATCCGTGGCCTGGAGAGCCGGCTCGAAGACATCTCAAGCCGGCTGGATTCGTCCGCGGCACAGGTCGCCAGCATCGACCCGGCTTTGATCCGCAGTCTCGAAGCGCAGGTCGCCGGCCTGACGGCGCATCTTTCCAAGCCCGGCACGCCGCTGCCGGAATTCGACGACATCAGCCCGCGTCTCAACGAAATCGAGAAGTCGCTGGCCGGAACCCGCGATTCCATCCTCGGCGCGGCGCGCGAGGCGGCTGAGAGCGCCGTCCGCTCGCTGGCCGGATCAAGCGCGAACACGGCGGCCGTTACCGGCCTCGCCCAGGACCTGAAGACGCTTGAGGCACTGACGCGCCGTTCGGACGAGCGCAATTCGAGGACGTTCGAGGCTATCCACGATACGCTGCTCAAGATCGTTGACAGGCTTGGTTCACTGGAGACCGGCGAACCGGCAAGCGCGGAGTTGAGCAAGCGCTTCGGCCGGGCATCCAAGATCTCGGTGCAGGACGCACCGTCGATGGACCTCGACCAGCCGCTGCCGTTGACGGGCAGCATGGCCGATCTCGACGGGCGCGCCGCGGCGCTCG
>NZ_SUEG01000004.1 GCF_005063415.1 Mesorhizobium sp. | reverse complement strand
TTCATGGCCGATCTGGCCAGGCACATCGAGGATTATGCGGCGCGCCTGCCGCTGGTTGCCTCCTGCCGCATCCACAAGCTCGCCGGCATCTCGCCGAGCGCCTTGCAGGCGGCCGTCGAAAACCTCTCGCTCAAGGCGAACGGCGTCGGCGTCATCGCCATCCATCATCCGAGAACGCGCAACATCTTGCGCGAGATCGTCGAGGCCGGCATCCGCCTGGTCACGCTGGTGTCCGACGTTCCCGGCGCGCCGCGCTCAGCCTATGTCGGCATCGACAACAGGGTGGCCGGCCGCACTGCGGCGCTGCTGATGGGACGGTTCCTCGGCGGCCGCCAAGGCCATCTGGCGATGGTGGTCGGCTCACGTTCCTATCGCGGCCACGAGGAACGCGAAATGGGTTTTCGCTCCGTGCTCGGCGAGGAGTTTCCCAATCTGACCGTCACCAGCGCCGTCGAGATCAACGACGAGCCGGAGGTCAGTTATACCGCGACCATGAAGGCGCTGCACAACGAGCCGGAGCTGCTCGGCATCTACTGTATCGGCGCCGGGCGCTCGGGCGTTGCGAAGGCGCTGCGCGAAGTCAGGCCGCAGAAGAAGCCGGTGTTCATCTGCCATGATCTGACGCGCGAGACGCGCGGCTATCTCGTCGACGATCTGCTCGACGTCGTCATCGACCAGAATGCGCGGCTGATCGCCGAACAGTCGGTCATTCGCCTGCTCGGCTCGATCGCCTCGTCGGCGCCCTATCTGACGCGGAAATTCATCGAGCCGCGCCTGATCTTCAAGGAAAATGTCCCGGTGCAGTGATGCCGCGCGAGGGCGTCGCTCGGGCCTCGATCGTTAAAATTCGGTTGATACCGCAAATCTGCACATCACCTATGCAACTTTTGTGGTTGCCGAATCATTGGGCAATCGATAGTTTCGCAGGTGTCGGCCATCTACTCCTCCCAGATGCGATGCCGACGCTGAGTGCGGTACACCTCCTCCCGTGCCGTATTCGAAATCGAGCCCGCTGCCACCTCCTCCCGGCAGCGGGCTTTTTTTGTTCCCGCTCCGGGATAGCGGCCGATGCTTGCGGTCGGGACAGCACCGGACACGATTGCTGATCCGCGGATCGATGAGCTGCGACCGCCGCGGCTTGTCGGGCGGAATCCTGTCACACTTGTCACTCTCACCGGTTCGCCGGCGGCCCTATCCTGCCTCACGAGCAGCAAACAACGCCGCGCCGGCAATGGTGCGGAGGATCGGCAAGGGGCACGCGAGATGGCACATCGCGATGGGACGAGACATCACCCGGCGGCGCGGCGCGCAATCGAAACGCCACGGATCGTTTCGCCGCTTGCGAGACTATCTGGCCCTGAAAGAAGTGATCAGGCCTTCCGCCATGCGGACGAACTGCGCGCTCGGGCCCTCGGCGCCGACGCTTTGCAGGCTGACGCGGGCGCCCTCGAGCAAAAGCGACAGCGTGTCCGCAAGAAGTTCGGCCTGGCCGATGCCGGCATCGCGACACAGGGAGACCAGTCGCTCGCGCTGCGCTTCCTTGAGTTCCTTGATCACTTGCCTTGCCGGATGATCGGCCTCGCTCAGCTCGATGGCGGCGTTGGCCATGTCGCAACCGCGACGATCCGACATCAGGCAATCGGCCGCCATCCGGACCCAGGCGTGCAGCTGCGCCAGCTTGTCGCCCGGATTCTCGGCCTCGAACTTTTCCCACATCGCGTTGGCGCTGCAGGCGGTCGCCCGCAGGCATTCGATGATCAGGTCGTCCTTGGACTCGAAATGCCGGTAGAGCGTCATCTTGTTGGTGCCGGCGGCCTCGGTGATGGCGTCGATGCCGACGCCGCGAATGCCATGCTTGTGAAACATGTCCCGTGCCGTCTCCAGGATCCTGTCCCGGGGGCGAACACGCTCCACAACACCGTCTGTCATCAAAACCTCCGTGATTGCGTTTCCCGAAATTCCCTCGGTGCACCTCTTGACTAGGGTGTTACCGGTCTGTAACTTTAGAGATGTTACTTACCTGTAACACCCGCATTGCATCATGTCAAATTCGCAAGTGCCGGCCATCAGCCCCGCCCCGATCGGCAAGGGGACGAACCGCACCTTACGGCCTCGGCCGGCGAGCAAGAGAACATCCGATCCGCGGCTTGCCGCGGATCGCCAAAAACCAGGAGCCGCTTCGATGTCGCAGCGCAATGATCTGACGATCGATGAAGTCGTGAGGGATCCGATGATCCGCATGCTGATGAAGGCCGACCGCGTCGACCCGCGGTCTTTCGAGGCGATGCTGCGTGCGCTGGCGGATGAACAGGCCGAGCGCCGCAATGCGCCGCGCCGCCTCGTGGAAGATTTCGGCTTTCTGGAAGATTCCGGCTCAACGCGCAGCCGGCGGATGTCCAGGGTGGCCAAGGCCTTTGGCCGGGCCAGAGCATCGGGCGAGGCGTGCATCTCATGGTAAACTTCTTCATCCATCGTCCGATCTTTGCGTCGGCGATCGCCATCATCATGGTGCTCGCCGGGGGGATCTGTTATTTCCTTCTGCCCGTCTCGCAATTTCCCGACATCACGCCGCCCCAGGTCGTGGTCAGCGCCCACTACCCGGGCGCCAGCGCGCAGGTCGTCGCCGACACGGTGACGACGCCGCTCGAACAGCAGATCAACGGCGTCCAGGGCATGACCTATATGTCGTCGTCGAGCTCCAATGACGGCTCCTCGACGATCACCATCACCTTCGACGTCGGCTACGACCTGAGCACCGCGGCCGTCGACGTCCAGAACCGCGTCTCGCAGGCGGCTTCCTCGTTGCCGGCCATCGTCAACCAGGGCGGCGTGACGATCAAGAAGCAGAACCCGAACTTCGTCCTGATCGTCGACCTCACCTCGCCGGACGATTCCGTCAACCCGGTCGCGCTGAGCAATCTCGCCTATCTGCAGGTGGTCGATCCGCTGAAGCGCCTGCCCGGTGTCGGCGACGTGCAGATCTTCGGCGAGCGGCGCTATTCGATGCGCATCTGGCTCGATCCCGACAAGCTCGCCAATCTCGGCATTACTGCCGTCGACGTGCAGAACGCCGTGGCCGAGCAGAACGTCCAGGTGGCGGCCGGCAAGATCGGGCAGTCGCCGGCTCCGGCCGGCACCGCCTTCGAGATGCAGGTCAACGCCGTCGGCAGGCTGAGCGATCCCAAGGAGTTCGGCGACATCGTCGTGCGGGCCAATACCGCCAACGGCTCGCTGGTCAGGCTGCGCGACGTTGCGCGCATCGAGCTCGGCGCGCTGCAATATTCGTCGTCGGCCTTCTTCGGCAAGGACCCGACGGTGGTGCTCGCGGTCTACCAGATGCCGGGCTCCAACGCGCTCGATCTGCAGCAGCGCGTCAAGGACAAGATGCAGGAGCTGTCGGCCCGCTTCCCGAAGGGCGTCAGCTACGCCATGCATTACGATACGACACGTTTCGTTTCGGCCTCGATGCACGACGTGCTGATCACGCTCGGCGAAGCGCTGGTCCTGGTCGTCGCCGTGGTGTTCATCTTCCTGCAAAGCTGGCGCACCACGATCATCCCGACGATCGCAATTCCGGTGTCGCTGGTGGC
Organism: Mesorhizobium sp.; assembly: GCF_005063415.1. GTDB lineage: Bacteria > Pseudomonadota > Alphaproteobacteria > Rhizobiales > Rhizobiaceae > Mesorhizobium. The sequence goes on along the minus strand of NZ_SUEG01000004.1, from coordinate 113,699 downwards.
GACGCTGGCCGTCATGCATATGCTTGGCTTCTCACTGAATATGCTCAGCCTGCTCGGCATGGTGCTGGCGATCGGCCTCGTCGTCGATGATGCGATCGTCGTCGTCGAGAATGTCGAACGCCAACTTGAGGCCGGCCTCAAACCGCTGGCTGCCACGCGCACGGCGATGGCTGAGGTCACCGGCCCGATCATCGCGACGACCGCCGTGCTGATGGCCGTGTTCGTGCCGGTCGCCTTCATTCCCGGCGTGTCCGGCCGGCTCTACAACCAATTCGCCCTGACGGTGGCGATCTCCTTCGGCATTTCGGCCTTCGTCTCGCTGACGCTTACCCCGTCGCTCAGCGCCGCCTTCCTGCGCCACCGGCCGGAAACGCAGTTCGTGCTGTTCCGCTGGTTCAACATGGGCTTCGAACGGCTGGCGCATGCCTATGCGAATGGTGTGCGCATTCTCATCCGCCTGCGCTGGATCATGCTCGGCGTGTTCGCGGCCGGACTTGTCGCGACCTATTTCGTCTGGCAGCGCCTGCCCTCGACCTTCCTTCCGGTCGAGGACCAGGGCTACTTCTTCGTCGTCATCCAGCTCCCCGATGGAGCCTCGCTGGAACGCACCGACGCGGTGGCGCAAAAGGCACGCGACATCCTACAGAACACGCCCGGCGTCGACATCGTCGGCTCGATCAGCGGCTTGAACTTCCTGACCAGCGCCGCGCAGTCGAACTCGGCGGTCGAATTCGCCATCCTGAAGCCATGGGACGAACGCGGCCCCGACCAGAGCGCCTCGAAGCTCGTCGCCGACGTGCGCAACAAGCTGCTGCAAATTCCGGAGGCTTTTGCGCTGAGCTTCGACCCGCCGTCGATCCCGGGCATTGGCACCACCGGTGGCTTCGAGTTCCAGGTCGAGGACCTGACCGGCCGCGGCAGCGTGGCGCTCAACGATGCGACGCAAGCCGTGATTGCCGAGGCGCGCAAGCAGCCCGAGCTCAACCCGCAGCAATTGTTCTCGTCGTTCTCGACCTCGACGCCGCAGTTCAACTACGATCTCGATCGCGCCAAGGCGAAGCTGCTCGGGCTCAACCTGCCGGACGTGTTCAATACGCTGCAGATCTATCTCGGCTCGCTCTATGTGAACGATTTCAACTTGTTCGGCCGCACCTTCCGGGTGACGATCCAGGCCGACAAGGACTCTCGTGCCGGCCCGGCCGACATTTCGCGGCTCTATGTCCGCAATGCGTCGGGTGGCATGGTGCCGCTGAGCACGCTGGGCAAGCTTGTGCCCGTCGTCGGCCCAGAGACCGTGCCGCATTACAACAACAATGCGTCGGCCCTGATCAATGGCGGCGCCGCCCCCGGCTTTTCGTCCGGCCAGGCGGTGGCGGCAATGGAGCGTGCCGCTGCCACGGCGCTGCCCAGAGATTTCGGCTACGAATGGACCGGCATCACCTATCAGGAGCTCAAGGCGGGATCGATCGCATCCGTCGTCTTCGGCCTTGCCATCGTCTTCGTCTTCCTGATCCTCGCCGCGCAATATGAGAGCTGGGCGATGCCGTTCATGGTGCTGCTGGCGGTGCCGCTTGCATTGTTCGGTGCGTTCTTCGTGCTGTGGCTGCGCGGCATGCAGATCGACGTCTATTCGCAGATCGGCTTCGTCATGCTGATCGGACTGGCGGCCAAGAACGCGATTCTGATCGTCGAGTTTGCCCGGCGCCGGCGCGAAGAAGGCCTCAGCATCGTCGACGCCGCGATGGAAGCGGCGCGGCTTCGGCTGCGACCGATCCTGATGACCGCCTTCGCCTTCATCCTCGGCGTGCTGCCGCTGATGTTCGCCACAGGTGCGGGTGCCGCAAGCCGGCAGTCGATCGGCACCACCGTCTTTGGCGGCATGGTTGCGGCGACGATCCTGTCGCTGGTGTTCGTGCCGGTCTTCTACGCGGTGATCGAGCAGCTGCGCGAGCGCCGCGGCGAGAGCGAGCCGGTTTCCGAAGCGACCGAACAACCAACTGCCGAACCCGCCTTCGTGCCCCTGGCCGAAGCGGCTGAATAGGACTGGAGAATTGATCATGCGTAAATGGAAAATCGCGCTGGGAACGGCCGTCGCCCTTGGGGCGATTTCGGTGGCGAGCGTTCACCTGCTCGACATGGGCAGCCTCAGCCTCAACGCCGGCACAGCCGGGGCGGCGACACCCAAGCCGGAAGCCTTTGTCATGCCGGTGCCGGTGGTGAGCGTCGTCAAGAAGACGATCCCGATCTATCTCGACTACGCCGCCCGGGTGGAGCCAATCCGCAGCATCACGCTGCAGGCGCGCGTGCCGGGTTATCTGCAGGAGCAGGTCGCCACCGACGGCAGCGACGTTGCGAAGGGCGATCTTCTCTACAAGATCGCCCCGGAGGATTTCCAGGCTGCCCTCGAGCAGGCGAAGGCGCTTATCCAGCGCGACACGGCAACACTCGACTATGCGCGCTCCAATCTCGGGCGCGGCAGCGAGCTCGCCAAGAGCGGCTATCTCGCCAAGGACGTGTTCGACCAGCGCACCAGCACCTTGCGCGAGGCTCAGGCCTCGCTCGCCGTGAACCAGGCCGCCTTGCGGACCGCCGAGCTCAATTTGAGCTATACCGAAATCAGTGCCCCGTTCGCGGGACGTATCGGACGCAGCCAGGCTTCCGTTGGAACGCTGGTCAGCGTCGCCGGCACGGTGCTCAACTCGCTGGTGCAGCTCGATCCGATCTACGTCACTTTCAATCCGAGCGAAACGGACCTGACCCAGATCGAGGAAGCTCGGGCCGCGGGACCGATCAGTGTCGACGTGCTGCTTCCTGGTGAGACCGAACCGCGCCAGAAGGGCGATCTTACTTTCATGGACAACACGATCGATCGCTCGACCGGCACGATCACGGCACGGGCGACGGTCGGCAACGGCAAGTTCACGCTGCTGCCCGGCCAATATGTCCGCGTCCGGCTGCACGTCAAAGAGCAGCCCGATGCGCTGATGGTGCCGCAGACGGCACTCGGCTCAGGCCAGCTTGGCAAATACCTCTATGTCGTCGGCAAGGACAACACCGTCGACCAGCGTATCGTTTCGCTCGGACCGACCAATGGCGATCAGGTTGCCATCTTGAGCGGTGTGGCCGAAGGCGACCGGGTGATTACCGGCAATCTGCAGAAGATCGGCCCGGGAATGCCTATCTCGCCGCTGTCCGAGAAACCGGCCACCTGATAACCCCCATCAGGTCCGGTCCCGCGGCGCCCTCGGCTCCCACGCCAAGGGCGCCGCTTTTTGCTGATAGTTTCGACACGGTCGATTCAAGCCGTAGCGCGAACGGCGGCTCTGGCGACGATGGCAGCATAGAGGTGCTCTCTAGCTGTGAAAGCAGTTTGTGGATCAGCAAACGAGACATCCATCCAGCCGACGGCTTGTCGCGGCTGCACGTATCACTCGCGCGAAGGCCCGCTTCGACCTGGATGGATGGACTGCTGGATTTAGGCGGCATAAGGCACCGTCCTCCAGGTCAAATCCTGAGCCTGGCGCAACGGTTTCGCCGGTCAGGCCGCCTGCAGGATCTGGATTCCGTGGCGTCCGGTAAGCTCGATCACGCGGTTAATCATGTCAGCGGTCGGCGGGCCGGAGGGCGCGTCCTTGGATGCAGCCTCTTCGAAGAATGCGATCATCTCGTCGTCGACGATCGCCATGAATATAACCGGCACGGGACCAGCATTGCGATAGCCATGGGGCGCGTTGCCAGGAATGGTGACGACATCACCGGGTTCCACCTCATATTCTTGCGCGACACCATCGATCACCGTCCACATCGTGAGAGTGCCCTCGAGAATGCGGAAAATTTCCGCGGAAGGATGCGTGTGGGGCGGCGTGCCGCTTCCAGGAGGTACCGTGACGTCGATCACGTTGAGTGCCGTCCCAGCGAGCTTTGCCCGGACAGCGACCTGATCGCCCATCACCCAGAAGCCTTGAACCGAATCGGCCGGATGGACCGTCGCTTTGGTCTTATGCCAAGTCACTTGCTTTTTCCCTTTCGAACAGCGCCCTGCTGCGATTTTGCCGCATTGAGCAAGGCGCGAATTGCCCAGGCGGCTGCCTCTCCGGCCTCACGGCCGGTAAGACCCCAGTAGTCTTTCATCGTCTGCCAGGCAGTGGCGCTGAACAGGAGCTGGATCACGGCCTCAAGCTGGCGCGCCGCCTTCGGGTCCATTCCGTTTGCGACTTGCGAAAGGCTGCTCCGAAAGGCACGTTGCCGCTCACCATTGGCTTGCAGGCGCATCTCGCGCCCGGTAGCGCTCGCATGCGAGGCTCTGACTACGCCTTCGATTGCGTCCAACGAGGCGAAAAGGTCGGGAGGAAGATCGATCAGATCCTGCTCCCGCTCAGGCCAGAACCGCACTCCCAGCGAGGCATTGGTGCTGGCCCAAAAGGCTTCCAAAAGCGCTTCCTTCGTCGGGAAGTGGCGGAAGATCGTCCTTCGGTTCACGCCCGAAACCTCGGCAACCTCATCGAAGCCAAGGAGGCTGTACGGATTTTGCTCCAGGATCGTTCGAATGGACGCGAGGATGCGCTCGCGCGTGGCCTGCGCCTGCTCTGCCCGCAGCGGGCTCTCGTATTTCTGAGTCATCATTTGTGAATTCATGTCACTGCTAGTGACACAAAGCTTCCCAGTCGTCAATGGACATTGCGAAGGCTACGCACCAGTCCGTTTCCCGCTGCGAGAAGCCAGCTGACGCTCAGCGAGGCAAGCGGGAAGGCTTGCATGGCCAGGCTGGCTGAGGCCGGAAGAGCGCCAATGTCATGCAGGATCGACAATCCAGAAATTCCTCTTGTTAGATTGTCGACAATCTGCTTGTGTCGCTTTTGGTCTCCTGGAGCAGCCGGATGGCAAAGCTGGATTTCAATCCGATCGCCGATACGACACGCAGGGCAGAGATCGTCGCGCTGCTCCGGCGGGCGATCCTGACCGGCCAGCTGGAGCCGGGGCAGAAGCTCAACGAACTCAGGATTTCCGAGCAGATGCGGGTGAGCCGCGCGCCGCTGCGCGAGGCGATGCGCGAACTGGTGCAGGAAGGCATCCTGACCAGCATCCCCTACGCCGGAACCTTCGTCATCGACGTTACCGCCAAGGATATCGACGATGCCTATTCGCTCAACAAGGTGCTGGACGAATTCGCCATCGCGCGGACCTGGCCGCTTCGCGACCAGCGCTTCTTCGACGAACTCGACCGGCGCCATGCGGCGGTGAAGCAGGCGACGCGCGAACTGGACACGACGCGGCAGATCGAAACGGCGCTGCAACTGCATGGCCTGATCCACGAATGGGCCGACAATTCGGTGCTGCTTGAAACGTGGCAACGGCTGACCAGCCGGCTGCAGATGTATTTCGCGTTGCACCAGCGGGCGCGCAACGAGCCGGTGCCTGCCGAAGATGCTCACGAGACCTATGTGCGGCTGCTCAAGGGCACCGACATGCGCGCCGCCCAGCGCCATGCCAAGGAGCACATCGATTTCGATTTCGAGGCATTGCTCGCCTATGCGCGCGGGCTGGAGCGACGCGGCCCAAATGACGCTAGTCGTGCAAGCCCGACCCGCGGCCGGCCCGGAACCGCCTGATGAGCCCCACCCTTAATATCGCAGATAACGGACAGAAAACGTGCAGATCAAAACCATCAAAGCCTACCATGTCGTCCAGCCCTTCCTTGACGGGCCTTATCGTATGTCCAAGGGGCGCGTCGCCGATGCGTTCGACGCGGTGATCGTCGCCGTCACCGCCGATAGCGGGCTCACCGGCTGGGGCGAGATGGCGCCGCTCGGCAATTTCTATTCGCCGGCCTTCGCCGCCGGTACGCGCGCCGGTGTCGTCGAGATCGCGCCGTATCTCATCGGCCATGATCCACGCGGGCTTGCCAGTATCAACAGGCTGATGGATACCGTGTTCAAGGGCCATCCCTACATCAAGTCGGCGCTCGACATGGCGTGCTCGGATCTTGCGGCGCGCGCCGCCGACGTGCCGCTGGTGACACTGCTTGGCGGACGCGAAAGCGAGACTGCCGAACTCTACAAGGTCGTCACCCACGGCACGGTCGACGCGATGGCCGCACTCGCCAAGCGCATCGTCGACCAAGGATTTCACCGGCTGCAAGTCAAGGTCGGCGGCAACGTCCATGACGACATCGAACGCGTCACAGCCGTTGCCGCCGCGGTGCCGAAGGGCACCGTCATCTTCTGCGACGCCAATGCCGGCTGGACCCCTTACCAGGCGCGCCAGTTCGCCGACGCGACGCGCACCATCGACTACACGTTCGAGCAGCCCTGCACGACGATCGACGAATGCCTGTCGGTGCGCCGCTCGCTCGACAAGCCGATGGTGCTCGACGAATCCGTCGCCTCGCTGGACGATATGCTCGACATCCATCGCAAGGGCGCCGCCGATGGGCTGACGCTGAAGATCTCGCGGCTCGGAGGAGTAACCAAAACGTGCCAGATCCGCGACCTTGCCGTCGACCTGGGCTTCATGATCACGGTCGAGGACACTGGCGGCGCCGAGATCGACACATCGGCCATGGCGCATCTGTCGCTGTCGACGCCGGAGGAGCGCCGGCTGCACGCCATTGCCTTTCACGAATGGGTGACGGTGCGCACCGCATCCAACATGCCGCCTGTGTCGGGCAGCCGCATGGGCATTCCGGACGGGCCGGGACTCGGTATCGATGTCGTTCCCGACCTGCTCGGCGCGCCCTTCTTCGAGATCGGCCGCTAAGCGCAATAACGCTGCACCCCAATCAACCTGAATTTGCCGCGTCCTTCTGACTGCAGAGGCACGGCCGTGTGGATTGACCGCTCGTACGATCGTCTTCGGGCGATTGCAGAGCGACAATGCCCAATTGCCGGTTGAAATATTTTTCATTTGGAAATAGAAATGTTCAAAACGTTGATTTGGACGCTGCGGCGCGTCAGGAACTGGAGGAAGCGACATGTCCCATCCGCAATTTGCAGCGGAACTTCTGCAGCGCGCTGAACAGCAGGGACCGATCACCATCGGGCTTGCCGGCGCCGGGCAGATGGGCACCGACATCGTCGTTCAGGTCGCGCTGATGCCGGGCATGCGGATCGGCGCCATTTCCGAAGTCAGACCGCAGGCAGCGATCGACGCGGCGCTGCTCGCTGGCCACGACCGTTCCGACATCGTCCAGGCCGGCAATGCGGCAGCGATCGACCGCGCCATCGAGGCCGGCAAGATCGCGGTGACCGAAGATTTGCATGCGCTGGCGGCGGCCGGCCGGATCGACGTCATCATCGACGCGACGGGCAATCCCAACATCGGCACGCTGTTCGCGCTCGAAGTGATGAAGAACGGCAAGCACATCGTCATGCTCAATGTCGAGGCCGACATCACCATCGGCCGTTTCCTCAAGGAGGAGGCACGCAAGGCCGGCGTCGTCTATACGGGTGCGGCCGGCGACGAGCCGGCCTGCACGCTGGAGATCATCGGCTTTGCCAAAAGCCTCGGCTTCAACATCATCGCCGCCGGCAAGGGCAAGAACAATCCGCTGAAGATCGACGCCATGCCGGCCGACTACGAGAAGGAGGCGGCTGAGCGCAACATGAATGCGCGCATGCTGGTCGAATTCGTCGACGGCTCGAAGACGGCGATCGAAATGGTGGCAATCGCCAATGCGACCGGGCTGGTGCCCGACGTGCCGGGCATGCACGGCCCGACCGCGACGCTGGAGGAACTGGCAAGCGTGCTCTGCCCGCGCGAGGATGGCGGCGTGCTGCATCGCAAGGGCGTGGTCGACTATTCCATCGGCAAGGGCGTGGCGCCCGGCGTATTCTGCATCATCGAGACCCGGCATCCGCGTGTGCTGGAGCGCATGATCGATCTCAAGGTCGGCAAAGGCCCCTATTTCACGATCTTCCGGCCCTATCATCTGACCAGCCTGGAAGTGCCGCTGTCGGCGGCGCGCGCGGTGGTCTACAAGCGCGCCGACATGGAGCCGCTCGACCGTCCGGTCGCCGAGGCGGTGGCGGTTGCCAAGAGCGATCTTGGCGTTGGCCAGTCGCTCGGCATGATCGGCGAGAACGACTATCGCGGCTTCGCCATGACCTGGGAGGATGCGCGCGCCCGCGGCGCCCTGCCGCTCGGCCTTGCCGAACGCGCCAAGGTGGTCAAGCCGCTCAAGACCGGCGACTTCCTGACCTATGAAAATTGTGTACCCGACGATTCGATGGTGATAACCCAGATCCGCCGCCGTCTCGACCAGTCGGACGGACGGTTCGCTACCAACGCGGCCTGACCCGCCGGATCTCCGCCTGATGGAAGATGTCGTAATCGGGATCGACGCCTCGACCACGGCCGTGAAGGCAATTGCCTTCACGCGCGACGGCGAGGAGCTGTTCCAGGCGCGCGAGCCGTATCCGCTTTCAAATCCGAAGCCCGGCCATTTCGAGCAGGACGCCGAACATTGGTGGACGGCGCTGCTTGGCGCATTGAAGCAGGTCGCCGAGGCGGTCGGCGCTGCGCGGGTGGCGGCGATCTGCATCGCTCACCAGCGCGAGACCTTCACGCTGGTCGACAGCGCCGGCAAACCACTCATCCCTGCGATCCTGTGGCTGGACGAACGCGCCCGGCCTCAGGTTATCAGGCTTTCGGCCGAACTCGGCCGCGAGGCGATCCGCGGCTGGAGCGGCAAGCCGCCGGACCCGACGCCGGCGCTGTATGCGATCGCCTGGCTTGCCGAATACCAGCCGCAGGTGCTGCACCAGGCAGCAGCGCTGGTCGACGTGCACGGATTCTTCGTTCAGCGGCTGACCGGGCGATTGGTCACCAGCACCGCAAGTGCGGATCCGCTCGGGCTGCTCGACGTCGAGAAAGGTACCTGGCATCCCCGCCTCGTTGCGGCCGCCGGACTGCAGATGGAGCAATTGCCCGAGCTGGTCGCGCCGGGCGCAATTTGCGGCGGGCTTTCCACAACCGCGGCGCAGCTGACCGGCCTGAAGGCTGGCACGCCGGTTGTGGCAGGAGCCGGTGACGGGCAAGCTATGGGCCTTGGCATGGGTGTCTATGGCGAGGGCAAGAGCTATCTCTCGCTCGGCTCCGGCGTGGTCAGCGGCTGCTATTCCGGCAAGGTGAAAACCTCGGACGCCTTTCGGACGCTGGTCTCGCCGACCGGCTCCGGTTTCATGCTCGAGACCGTGCTGCGCTCGGGCATGCAACTGGTCGACTGGATCGTCCGCACCACCGCTTCGCCCTCGGCGGCAGCGCTGGAGAAAGCGGCGCTGGATGTTGCCGCAGGCAGCGACGGCCTGCTCATCATGCCCTATTGGGCCGGCGTCATGAGCCCGTATTGGGACGGTGCGGCGCGCGGCGCCATTGTCGGCCTGTCGCTGGACCACCGGCCGGAGCATCTCTTCCGCGCTGTCCTGGAAGGCATCGCCTTCGAGCAGGCCGTTGCCACCGAGGCCATGGAAGCCCAGGCCGGCGGACCGACGGCGATGATTGCCGCCGGCGGCGGCACCAATTGCGCGCTGCTCATGCAGATCATGGCAAGCGTGCTCCAGCGGCCGATCTCGGTTTCGCCGGTCAACGAGGCCGCCGCACTCGGCGCTGCGATGCTGGCGGCCTCGGCTGTCGGCTGGTTTGCCTCGCCCGAGGCCGCAGCAAAGACGATGGCCGCGCAGCCGTCAAGACAGGTCGACCCCGTCAAGGCCCTGGTCCCGACCTATCGCGCCCGCAAAGAAATCTACCGCGACCTCTATCACGCGACGCGGGATATCCACGCGCGGCTGGATGAGGTTGGGTAGGTTTAGTTAGCGAGATGCTGGCGGGACAGCGCCCCCCTCTGTCCTGCCGGACATCTCCCCCTCTTGGGGGGAGATCACGCGCTCAGCCGCGTTCGCCAATCTCCAACGTTGCAGGATGAGCGCCGGCGCCAAAGCTGCCAATCTCCCCCCAAGAGGGGGAGATGGCCGGCAGGCCAGAGGGGGGCGCGAAGGATCGCAACAGAACGGAATTACGGATGCTGCATTTGAGATCAGACTGAGACCTGCGACACAACAGATATCAGCGACCCAGCAGGCCTTTCGCCGCGTCTTCGTCGGTGATCAGAACCGATACCTTGGTGTTGGCGAGCGCAGCCCGCATCACCGCAACCTTCTCGCTGCCTCCCGACACCAGGACGATGCTCGGGATATCCGAAAGATCCTGCAGCGGATAGGCGCAAACGCGGCGGTTGACCTCGTGGTCGACCGGGCGGCCCTCGGCGTCGATGAAATGACACAGAATATCGCCGACGGCACCGGCCGCCTGCAGTTCCTCAAGTTCGCTTGGCTTGATGAAGCCGTAATTGGCGATCGGGCTGTCGTTGGAAAACGAGCCGACGCTGAGCACGGCGATGTTGGCCCGGCGTGCGCGGAAAACGACATCCTGAACGCTGCGCTGGCTCATGAAAGCGTCGCGCTGCTCCGGCCTGTCGGCATAGACCGGCACCGGCAGGAGGAAACACTCCGCACCGATCTTTTCGGCGAAATCCCAGGCGCTTTCGGTTGGATTGAGCGGCTGGGCATGGGTGAGGCCGCCAAGCATCGAAACCACCGTCGTCCTGGCGATCGGCCGCCGCGGCAATTCATTGATGGCGAATTTCAGTGTCCGCCCCCAGCCCAGTGCGATGACATCGCCGGCATTCACATGGTCGGCCAGATAGGCGGCGGCGGCGTGGCCGATCATCAGCGGCGCGTTGCTTCGGTCGGCCGCCGACGGCACGACCACCGCCTGGCTGAGCCCGAACCGCTGCTTGAGGCTTTCCTCCAAAATCACGCATTCGACGACGCTGTCGCGGATGCGAAACTGGACGACACCCTCTTCGCGGGCGGCGGAGAGAATGCGATGCACCTTGATGCGGCCGACGCCGAGAATTTCGGAAATCCGCTCCTGTGTAAGACCCTCGACATAATAGTGCCAGGCGGCGCGGGCCTTGAGTTCGGCGTCCGGGAAGCGCGAGGCTCTTTCGTTCTCTACGATCGTCATCTGTTTGCCTTGCCGCAGCCACCGGCTCTGCTCATGATATTCCAATCCGGCGACTTCGAAATGCCCAAGAATTTCGGAGACCTTGCGTAAGGCAAACCGGCGGACAGCGCAAACCCGTCGTCGGATGAAGCGGCAGGCCTTGACAATTTTCCGACGAACAGTTTAGCTGAACAAAATTGCATGCTAAAGATAAATTGTTCACAGGGAGGGGCCTGGTGAACAAAGTGGCCCGGTGATGCAGCGCCGGATTGCTGTGGAGGAGACAAAGTGGCTGTGAGCAACGACGCAAGCGAGTTGAAGGCAGGCTCTGGCGCGCAGGCTACGGCGGGCGCAAAGTTTTCGGCTGTCTTTGCCGGAACCATGGGCCCGCTGATCGGGCTGGTTCTGCTGTGCCTGGCGCTCTCGCTGACCACCGACACCTTCCTGACTGTCCGCAACATCCTCAACGTGCTCGACCAGGTCACCGTGCTCGGCATCATGGCGATCGGCATGACGCTGGTCATCCTGATCGGCGGCATCGACCTGTCCGTCGGCTCGGTGCTGGCGCTGGCTTCCATGGTGATGGGCTTCGTCGCCCATCCGGATTATCTCAATCTCGGCCTGCCGGCCGGCATCGCCGCAGCCCTCGTCGTCGCCGGCCTTTGCGGGCTGGTTTCGGGCCTGCTGGTGACGGTCACCAAGCTGCCGCCCTTCATCGCCACGCTGGCCATGATGTCGGTGGCGCGCGGCCTCGCCAACATGATCACCGACGGCTCGCAGATCGTCGGCTTTCCCGACTGGTTCACCAGCCTGTCGATCATCCGCCATTTCGGCTTCCTGTCGGTCACCGTCGGGCTGATGATCGTGCTTGCAGTCATTTTCGCGATCTTCCTGAACTACCGCGCCACGGGACGCAGCCTCTACGCAATCGGCGGCAGCGCCGAAGTCGCCCGGCTGTCCGGCATACCGGTCAAGTCGCTGACAAACTGGGTCTACGCGATCTGCGCCGTGCTGGCCGGTCTCGCCGGCATCGTGCTCGCCGCGCGGCTCGATTCCGTCCAGCCAAGCTCCGGCCTCGGCTACGAACTCGACACGATCGCGGCGGTGGTGATCGGCGGCGCCAGCCTGTCGGGCGGCGTCGGTTCGATCGGCGGCACAGCCATCGGCGTCCTCATCATCGGCGTGCTGCGCAACGGGCTGAACTTGCTCGGCGTCTCGCCCTTCATTCAGCAAGTGGTTATCGGCGTGGTGATCGCGCTTGCGGTGGCCACCGACACCTGGCGGCGCCGAGCACAATGAAGAACGGGGCGCAATGAAGAATTGGGCTCAATGAGATTCACCCGGATATTCGGGCGAAAACGGATCGGTGATCCGAAAACTGGGAGTTGTTCGGCCAAGGGGCGCGGCGATGCGCGGGCAGGACAGATTGAACATCAACGGAGGAATAACATGCTGACCAAACGTTCATTGCTGCTTGCCGCCGCGGCCGTCATCCCGCTGCTTAGCCTGTCCGATATGGCCTCGGCCAAGGAGGCCAAGAAGCTCGGCCTCGCCGTCGCCAATCTGCAGGCCGACTTCTTCAACCAGATCAAGCAGTCCGTCGAAGCTTACGGCAAGGAAAAGGGGATCGAGGTCGTCACCGTCGACGCCAAGGGCGATTCGGCGACCCAGGTCAGCCAGGTGCAGGACCTGATCACGCAGAACATCGATGCGCTGATCTACATTCCAGCCGGCGCCACCGCCGCCACCGTGCCGACCAAGACCGCCAAGGCTGCCAGCATCCCAGTCATCAATGTCGACCGCAACGCCGACGGCGCGCCCGGCGACACCTTCATCGCCACCAACAGCGTGGCCTCGGCCAAGGCGGTTTGCGACTACATCGCCAAGCAGGCCGGCGGCAAGGGCGAGCTGATCATCATCCACGGCCAGAAGGGTACGACGCCCGAGGTCGACCGCTCGAAGGGCTGCGGAGAAGCGCTGAAGGGCTATCCCGACATCAAGGTGGTCGGCGAATTGTGGAGCGAAGGCTGGCACCAGGACGAAGGCTTCAAGCTGACGCAGGATCTGTTGCAGTCGCATCCCGACGTGTCGATCGTCATCGGCCAGGCCGATGCGCTGGCGCTCGGTGCGGCGCAGGCCGTCAAGGTCGCCAATCCCGGCCACAAGGTCTGGGTTGCCGGCTTCGACGGCGACGTGGCGGCGCTCAAGGCACTGAAGGACGGCGTCTTCGACGTGACCGCGACGCAGCAGACCCAGGGCATGGGCCGGCTAGCCGTCGATGCAGCAATCAAGCTGGTGGCCGGCGAGACCATTCCCGCCGAACAGCTGCAGGATGCGACGCTGACCACCAAGGACAATGTCGAGCAGTTCATCGCCAAGCATCCCTGATTGAGACCAGTCCGGCAGTCGACGAGCGCAACGATGTCCACCGATCCTCGCCACACGCACAGCCCCCATAACGGGCTAGTCGTCAGCGGCCTCTGCAAGAGCTACGGGCCGGTGCAGGTGCTGGCCGATGCGAGCTTCGAGGTGCGGCCGGGCGAGGTCGTGGCGCTGCTTGGCGAAAACGGCGCCGGCAAATCGACTGTCTCAAACATCATCGCCGGGTCGACCAAACCCGATGCCGGCACCATCACCTGGCGGGGGAACCCTTATTCCCCCGCCAATCCTGCCGCGGCGATCGACGCCGGCATCGGCATGATCCACCAGGAGCTGAAGCTCTTGCCCGATCTGTCGGTCGCCGAAAACGTCTATGTCGGGCGCCTGCCGATGCGTGGCGGTCGCATCGACCGCGCAACAATGAATGCACGGGCATCGGCCCAGTTGAAGCGTCTCGGCCTCGATGTCTCGCCCGAGCGCAAGGTGCGCACGCTGCGTATCGCCGCCCAGCAGCAGGTCGAGATCGCCAAGGCGCTGACGCTCAATGCCGAGTTGCTGATCTTCGACGAACCGACGGCCGCCCTCGGCGGCGAGGAAACGGAGCTCCTGTTCCAGCAGATCCGCAAGCTCAAGGCGGAAGGCATGTCCTTCATCTATATCAGCCACCGGCTGGACGAGATCGCCCAAATCGCCGACCGCGTGGTGGTGATGCGCGACGGGCGCATCGTCGCCCGGCACGAGCGCGCCGACATTCCGGTGCGCACTGTCGTCGAGCAGATGGTCGGCCGCAGTGTCGAGCGGATGTTCCCTAAGGTATCGGCGCCGGGCAACGACACGCTGCTCGAGGTCGAGAACCTGTCCTCGCCGGAACGCAGCTTCCAAAATGTCAGCTTTTCGGTGCGGGCCGGCGAAATCCTCGGCATTGCCGGGCTGATCGGCGCCGGACGCACCGAGCTGGTGCGGGCGATCGCTGGTGCCGATCCGATCTCATCCGGCTCGGTGCGCGTCGCCGGCAAGCCGGTGCATCTCAATGGCCCGGCGGCGGCGATCAAGGCCGGCGTCGTTCTGGTACCGGAAGACCGCAAGGCACAAGGCGTGGTGCTCGACCAGACGATCGGCGAGAACCTGGCGATCGGCAATTTCGACCATGTCGCGCCGAACGGCTGGGTGTTCCCGAAGGCGGTGCAGAAATTCGCCGAGGCCGGTATTCGCCGGCTCGGCGTCAAGGGCCGGCCGAACCAGGCGGTCAGCAAGCTCTCCGGCGGCAACCAGCAGAAGGTGATCATCGCCAAATGGGTGTCGCGCCCGCCCAAGGTGTTCATCCTGGACGAGCCGACGCGCGGCATCGACGTCGGTGCACGCGCCGCGATCTATGATGTCATCGCCGACCTCGCCCGCTCCGGCATGGCGGTGGTGGTGGTGAGCTCCGATCTCGAGGAGGTGCTTGGCCTGTCGCATCGGGTGCTGGTGCTGAGCCGTGGCCGCCAGCGCGGCATTCTCGACCGCAGCGAAGCGAGCAACGTCGCCGTCATGGAACTTGCCACAAGCTAGGACGGCCCATCGAAACAAAGCGCAGCAGGTGGTATCCTCCCGGGCACCAGACCGCGCGGGGCGCCAGCAACAGAGTTGGCGCCCCTTTATTTCCGGAGGACGGCGGTTGGAGAAGAGGGACCGACGATGAAACTATTCGATCTTCATGGTGACGTGGCACTTGTGACAGGCGCCGGCAGCGGCATCGGGCAAGCAATCGCCATTGGGCTGGCCGAGGCCGGCGCCGACATAGCCTGCTTCGGCCACGCCTCCAAAGGCGGGCTGGAGGAGACCGCGCACCGGATCACGGCACTCGGCCGCAAGGCGCTGGTGCTGAACGGCACGGTGACTTCAGAGGCCGATCTCGCGGCCGCGATCGAGCGTACGGAGAAGGAACTCGGCGCGTTGACCATCGCCGTCAACAATGCCGGCGTCGCCGGAGCTGAGCCGGCAGAGACGCTGTCGCTGGAGAAATGGCAGAAGCTCTATGACGTCAATGTCGGCGGCGTGTTCCTGTCCTGCCAGGCCGAGGCCCGCGCCATGCTGACGCGGCGTAAGGGCTCGATCATCAACATCGCGTCGATGTCGGGCTCGATCGTCAATCGCGGCCTGACCCAGGCGCATTACAATTCATCGAAGGCCGCAGTCATCCACATGTCGAAAAGCCTCGCCATGGAATGGGCCGATCGCGGCTTGCGCGTCAATGTCGTCAGCCCCGGCTACACGCTGACGCCGATGAACAAGCGGCCGGAGGTCGCCGACCAGGTCAGGATCTTTGAGCGCGACACGCCGATGGGCCGCATGGCGGCGCCGGAAGAGATGGTCGGCCCGACCGTGTTCCTGGCCAGCCGCGCCTCGAGTTTCGTCACCGGCATCGACCTGATCGTCGATGGCGGCTTCGTCTGCTGGTAGGAGAAAAGATGCAGAAGCGATTCCAGGGAAAAACGGCGGTCATCACCGGCGCCAGCGGCGGCATCGGCGCGGCAATGGCCAGGCGCTTCGCGGCGGAAGGTGCCGCGGTCGTCGTCAGCGCCATCGACCCGCGCGTCGACGAGGTCGCCGCCGATCTCAAGGCTGCGGGCGCCAGGGTCGCATCGCTGCGCATGGACGTGACCAAAAAGGACGAGGTCGTCGCCCTCTATGACCTGGCCGAGCAGGAGTTCGGCCGCGTCGATATCTCCGTGCAGAATGCCGGTGTTATCACCATCGCCAGGATCGAGACAATGACCGAGGCCGAATGGGACAAGGTGATGGCGGTCAACACCAAGGGCGTGTTCCTGTGCTGCCAGGAGGCGATCGCGCGTATCCGCAAGCACGGCGGCGGTGGCCGGCTGATCAACACCGCATCCGGCCAGGCGCGGCAGGGTTTTATCTACACACCGCATTATGCCGCCTCGAAATTCGGCGTCGTCGGCATCACCCAGAGCCTGGCCAAGGAAGTGGCCAAGGAGAAGATCACCGTCAACGCGATCTGCCCCGGCATCATCGACACCGACATGTGGGCCTATAACGATGCCGCATGGGGCAAGTTGATGGGCGACTACAAGCCCGGCGAGCTGATGGCCGAATGGGTGAAGAACATCCCGATGGGCCGCGCCGGCAGCGGCGAGGACGTCTCCGGCCTGGTCAGCTTTCTCGCCAGCGGCGATGCGGCCTACATCACCGGCCAGACCATCAATGTCGATGGCGGCCTGATCATGTCGTGAGATACGACACAGGCCAATGTCCCATCCGCTGGTATCTGAAAGCCCCATCGCTGCATTCAGGCTGCTCGGCCGGCCCGTGCCAATCCATGTTCCACGAGCCGGTCGATGATTTCGGAATAGCTGACGCCGCTTGCCGCCATTGCCTTGGAATACATGCTGATATCGGTGAAGCCGGGGATGGTGTTGATTTCATTGACCAAGAATTGCATGTCCGGTGTCAGGAAAAAGTCGACGCGCGCCATCCCGTCACAGCCGACGGCTCTGAAAGCCCTTGCAGCCACATCCCGCATGCCTGCCTCGACCTCCGGCGGCAGTCCGGCCGGCACTTTCAGCACCGCGCCGTTCTCGTCGATGTATTTGGCATCGTAGCTGTAGAAACCGTGGCTTTCCGCCGGCACGATCTCGCCTGGCCGCGAGACGAACAGGTCGCCTGCCGGGTCCTCCAGCACGCTATATTCGATCTCGCGCCCACGAATGAATTCCTCGGCCAACAGCTTGCAATCGTGCCGGAAGGCTTCAGCAAGCGCTCCATCGAATTCCTGGCTGGCACGGACTTTTCTGACTCCGACAGACGATCCCTGACGCGCCGGTTTGATGAAGAACGGCAGGCCGAGTTCGCTTTCCAGTATGGCGAGGGCAGGCGCCGCACCTTCATGGATCGTCACTGAGCGTGCGATTGGCAGCCCCGCCGCTTTCAGGAGCCGCTTGGCGATATCCTTGTCCAGCGCGGTTGCTGAACCTAGGATGCCGCAGCCGGCGAGCGGCACCAGAGCCACCTCGGCCACCCCCTGTACCGAGCCGTCTTCGCCATGGGGGCCGTGCAGGACGGGAAACAGGATGTCGATCTTTGGCAGATCATAGGGCATGCCGTCGGCCGGGATCGCCATCATCCGTCCGCGCCCACCCGGAACCAAGCAAACTTGCGTGCCGCCCGCAGGTTTTGCGAGCGTACCATCCTGGAAGCTGCTCAGCAGCCACTGTCCTTCGCGCGTGACGAAGATTGGGACGGCATCGTATTTGGCGGGCAGCAGAGCCCGCATGACATTGGTTGCTGAAAGCACCGAAACGTCATGCTCGGCGGAACGTCCGCCAAAGAGCACGGCGATGCGCAGTCTGTTCAGGGTCATGAAAGCCTCGGATATGATGTGGTGTTGAAAAGGTCAGAAGCCGATGGCGATACCGCGGTTCGCAAAGAAATAAGACGCTTTGGTCTGCTGCATTGTATCGGTACCCTGTCCTCGCGGCTCGCATACGGGATGACTGGCAACCTTGGCTTTTTTCAAACCCATCTACGGGTCCATGCAAAAAGATGGGCCGTGAAATTGGCCCCGGCGTTAATCGTTGCGCGACATGAACGTTGGTATATATAATTTCATCTCATGAAAGTGGCTCTGAGCGAGTTGCCGAGCCAACAGCCGAGATCATGGGACTTTGATGGTTTGCACCTCAAGACTGGCGATCGATCCGTGGATGACTGCTTCGGCAGCAATCCTTCGGCAGTCATGACGCGGCCGGTCCCGCCACATCTTCACCAATTTGGGCACCACTGCGTTTTGCGCCGGCATCCGCTTCGGCAGCATTGTGGCGCCTACGGCCTTGCGCAACGACCAGCTTTTCCAACACAATCAAAAAAAGACGCAAGAAGGGAACCAACGATAACGTCCACCAGAGCTTGACAGGAGAACAAGCATGTCACTTCGGAGCATGATTTCGAATTTCTCAATGGGAGCCTTAACACTTGCCGCAGCAAGTGCACTGACACCTTCGGCCTATGCGGCGGCGCCGGAATCCAACGACCCGATCAAGATCGCGCTGTTCGACTGGACCAGCGTCAATCTGAACGCCAAGATCCTCGGCGGCATCCTCGAAAAGCTCGGCTACACCGTCGAGTACCCGACCGCCGACTATCTCTCCAGCCTGACCACCGGCCTGACCAATGGCGACATCGATGTCGGCCTGGAATTCTGGGACACGACGGCCGGCGAGGCGATGAAGGCCTCGGACGCGACGGGCCAGACCGAACGCCTCGGCAAGCTCGGACCCAAGGCCAAGGAAGAATGGTGGTTTCCCGAATATATGAAAGAGAAATGCCCCGGCCTGCCGAACTGGGAAGCGCTGAAAGATCCGAAATGCGCCGAGGCCTTTTCGACGGCCGAAACCACACCGAAGGGGCGCTATCTCGGCGGCCCGGTGACATGGGAAGGTTTTGACGACGAACGCGTCGAGGCGCTGAAACTGCCCTTCACCGTCATCCATGCCGGCACCGATGCGGCGATGTTCGCCGAACTGGACTCGGCCTATCAGCGCAAGGCACCGATCATGCTGTGGATCTATTCGCCGCATTGGGCGCCGGCCAAATACAAGGGCGAATGGGTCGAATTCCCTGACTATACGACAGAGTGCTACACCGACCCGAAATGGGGTGTGAACCCCGACGCGAAATATGACTGCGGCAAGCCGCATGGCGAGATCTGGAAATATTCCTGGGCCGGGATGAAGGACAAATGGCCGGTCGCCTACAAGGTCGCGAAAAACTACACGGTCGATACCGACGAGCTCAACAAGATGAGCGGCCAGATCGATCTCGAAGGCAAGACGCCGGAAGACGTCGCCGCCGCCTGGATCGCCGCCCACGAAGCAGACTGGAAAGCTTGGGCCGAGTGACCGTCTGACTGGAAATCCGACGACCCGGCCATTCGTGGCCGGGTCTCGATCCCGTGTTCCAGAAGGACGACCGCATGACCGATACGATTGAACAGGCGGCGAAAGCGGGCAACGATGCCCGCCCGATAAAGCTTGCCTGTCGCAATGTCTGGAAGCTGTTCGGGGCGGACGCGGCCAATTTCATCCGCCGGCGCGATGGCAAGGCCAGCCTGGCGGACATCGCCGATGCCGGACTGGTTGGCGCGGTGCGCGCCGTCGATCTCGAAATCCGCCAGGGCGAGATCTTCATCATCATGGGACTTTCGGGGTCAGGCAAGTCGACGCTGGTGCGCTGCATGTCGCGGCTGATCGAGCCGACCCACGGCAAGGTCGAGTTTGAAGGCAAGGACCTGCTCAAGATTTCCGATGCCGCGCTGATCGAGCTGCGACGCCATCGCATGGGCATGGTGTTCCAGAATTTTGCCTTGCTGCCACATCTCAACGTACTGGAGAACATCGCCTTTCCCTTGGGCATCCAGGGGCAGGACCGGCCGACACGCGAGAAGCGGGCCCGTGAAGTCATCGAGCTGGTCGGCTTGCGCGGCCGCGAGCATTTCTATCCGCGCGAGCTTTCCGGCGGACAGCAGCAGCGTGTCGGCATCGCCCGCAGCCTCGCCACGAAGCCGGAAATCTGGTTCCTCGACGAGCCGTTCTCGGCCCTCGATCCGCTGATCCGCCGTGAGATGCAGGACGAGCTGATGCGGCTGCAGACCATGCTGCACAAGACCATCGTCTTCATCACCCATGATTTCGACGAGGCCATCCGGCTGGCCGACCGGATCGCCATCATGAAGGACGGCGAGGTCATCCAGATCGGCACGCCGGAAGAGCTGGTGGTCAACCCGGCGACCGACTATGTCGCCGAATTCACCCGCGACGTCGACCGTGCCAAGGTGATCTCGGCCAAAAGCCTGATGCGCGCCTGCGACGGCGCCGAGTACGGCGGCACGGTCGCGCCGGATGCCAAGATTGCCAGTTTCTCGGCAGATATTGTCTCTGCCGGCAAGCCCTTCGCGGTGGTCAACGGCACCGGCAAGCCTATCGGCGAAGTCACGCCGCAGGCGGTGATCGATCTTCTGGCAGGCATCGAGCGTCGTGGGGCCGGCGCATGACGGTCACGGCAAGCGCCAGCGCAGCGAGGCCCCGGCCGGTTCAAACCTGGCTGGCGATCTGGGCCTGCGCGCTCGCCGCCGTGCTTATTGTCTTCCTGCTGCAGGAAAGCCTGCCCTGGGCGGTCAATTACCCGGCCGGCGCGACCGTTCCTGTCGCCGACTGGGTCAGTTCCCTGATGAACTGGGTGAAGTCGAACTTCTCCTGGCTGACCCGCTCGATCACCGCGGTGCTCGGCGTGCCGCTCGATTTCGCGCTCGGTCTTCTGGCCAAGAATTTCAAGATCGGCCATGGCGCGGATATGATCGTCTTGCCGCGGCTGTCCTGGGTCGGCGTCTGCGCTGCCGCCTACCTTGCGGGGCGCGCCGCCGGCGGCTGGAAGCTGGGTGCGCTGGTCGGCGGCTGTTTTCTCTACACCGCGCTGTTCGGGCAGTGGACCAGCGCCATGCTGACGCTGGGCCTGATCTCAATCGCCGTACCGTTTTGCATTGTCACCGGGCTGTTCGCCGGCATCTGGGCATGGCGCAAGCCTTGGGTGGAGAGGCTGTTGATCTCCCCTGCCCTCGATCTGATGCAGACGATCCCAACCTTCGCCTATCTCATCCCCATGCTGCTTCTGTTCGGCAACAGCCCGGTTTCGGCAATGATCGCTACGGCAATTTTCGCGACACCGCCAATGGTGCGGGCGACGATGCTGGGCCTGTCGCGGGTGCCGTCGGAGATCGACGATTTCAGCGAGATGGCCGGCTGCACAGCACGGCAGAAACTGTGGCGGGTGCTGCTGCCGTCGGCGCGGCCGACATTGATGGTCGGCGTCAACCAGGTCATCATGCTGGCTCTCAATATGGTGATCATCGCCTCGATGATCGGCGCCGGTGGGCTCGGCTATGATGTGCTTTTGGCGTTGCGCGCGCTCAAGGTCGGCGAGGCCATGGAAGCTGGCCTCGCCATCGTCGCACTGGCAATTGCACTCGACCGGCTGAGCCAGGCGATCGCCCACAATCACGCCAAGGGCAATGTCCGCCATCAGCCCGGGACCAGCTTCTGGCGGCGCTATCCCAACCTGACGCTGGCCGTCGCCATCCTCGCCGTCACCACGCTGCTCGGCCTGTTCGTGCCGGCCTTCGCCGCGGTGCCGAAAGCGATCACCTTCACCACCGCGCCTTTGTGGAAGGCGGCGGTGAACTGGATCACCATCAACTTCTTCGACACGATCGAAGCGTTCCGCGTGGCGCTTATCCTCAATGTGCTGAACCCGGTGCGCGCCTTCTGCGAGGGCTTTCCGTGGCTGGGCGCGGTTTGTCTCCTCGGCCTTGCCGGCTACCAGCTCGGCGGCTTGCGCCTCGCCGCCCTGGTCGCGGCATTGACAGCGTTCTGCGCCGTCACTGGCCTTTGGGAAAAGACCATGGCGACAGTCTATTTGTGCGGCATCTCGGCCTTTGTCGCTTGCCTGATCGGCATTCCGATCGGGCTGATGGCATCGCGCGGCGACCGCTTCGAAAAGATCGTCACGCCGGTCATCGACACGCTGCAGGTGCTGCCGTCGTTCTGCTTCATCATTCCGGTGGTGATGCTGTTCAGGGTCGGCGACGTCACCGCGATGATCGCCACCGTCGCCTTCGCCGTGGTGCCGGCCATCCGCTACACCAATCACGGCATCCGGCAGGTGCCGCCGGCGCTGATCGAGGCGGCGAAGGTTTCCGGCTGTACCAGGCGCCAAACCTTCTTTCGCGTGCAGCTGCCGCTGGCGTTGCCCGAGATCATGCTCGGCGTCAACCAGACCATCCTGATGGCACTGGCGATGATCATCATCTGCGCCATGGTCGGCACGCGCGATCTCGGCCAGGAGGTGTTCATCGCCCTGTCCAAGGCCGATTCCGGTCGCGGCATCGTCGCCGGCCTGGCCATCGCCTTCATCGGTATCGTCGCCGACCGGCTGTTCAACGCCTGGACGGCGAAGGCTCGGGCAAGGCTGGGATAGTCCGGGATGTCGCAATAGCGCGCAGGTGATGAGTTACCGACCCCTACGCCCAAAGACATAGCCCTTCGGGATTATTGCTCGCTCTAGCCTCACATCGTACGGCTGTCATGGGACGGGCAGGCTCAACAGGAGAGCGAACAATGTCTAAACGCGTTCCCTTTACTCCCGGTAATCTAACGGACCGTCAATGGGGCACTGATGACATCCTCGCAGGCGATCTAAATACAAATATCTTGATCGGCGATGCTGGCGGCAGCCTGCTAGATTTCTCGAGGGGCGGCAACGACACCTTCACGGGGGCGCCATCCTCCACCACCACTGCTTACGGCGATGCCGGCGAGGATAGCTCGGACCACAGCAAGGGCGGCAATGACACTTTCACAGGCGCCTCGCTCGGCACCTACATCTTCTACGGTGACGTCGGCGGCAACATGTTCGTCCATGCTCAGGGCGGCGACGACAGTTTTAGGGCCGAGGGCGACTCCTTCAACACTTTTTACGGCGATGCCGGCGGCGACATGTCGGACCACAGCAAGGGCGGCAACGATACCTTGAGCAGTGAAGTGGGTAGACGGGTAGACAACACGTTCTACGGTGACGCCGGCGGCAACATGTTCGGCTTTGCTCAAGGCGGCGACGACATTTTCGTGACCAGCACTCGACAAGGCGCCGACCACACCTTTTACGGTGACGCGGGCGGCGAGATGTCCGATCATGGCAAGGGCGGCAACGACACCTTCCAGGGC
Source organism: Mesorhizobium sp. (assembly GCF_005063415.1). Classification (GTDB taxonomy): domain Bacteria; phylum Pseudomonadota; class Alphaproteobacteria; order Rhizobiales; family Rhizobiaceae; genus Mesorhizobium. The sequence continues at coordinate 90,543 of NZ_SUEG01000004.1, read as the reverse complement.
TCGATAGAAGCCAATAACATTTTCTGCGGTGACGCGGGCAGCAACATGTCCGGCAATGCGCAGGGCGGCGACGACAATTTCACGAGCAGGACCGACTCCTTCAACACTTTCTACGGCGATGCCGGCGGCGATATGTCGGCCTACAGCAAGGGTGGCAACGATACCTTCACGGGTAGCTTCTTTTCCACCAACACCTTCTTCGGTGACGCCGGCGGCAACATGTCTGACCATGCTCAGGGCGGCGACGACCACTATACGGACCTGGGTGGGGAGATCGGGAGCAAAACTCTTTATGGCGATGCGGGTGGCGATCTTTCCGGTTTTGCCGCGGGCGGCAACGACACTTTCACGAACGCGGGTGGCTCGGAGATAACTTTCTACGGCGACGCGGGCGGCAGTATGTTCGACCATGCGCTTGGGGGCGACGACGTGGCCGTGCTGCAAGGCACTCATAATTTGGGGTATGGCGATGCGGTCGCGATGCTCGGCAGCGCTGTGGGTGGCAATGATTCCCTGACTGGCGGCGACAGGAGCTCCGGTCCGGATGTTGTAAGCGAGTTGTACGGTGACGCCCTCGCTATGTCCGGTTCCGCCCAGGGCGGCAACGACATTCTTACCGGGGGCGACAACACCGAAAGCGGCCAGGTCCGTAACTTCCTGTGCGGCGACGCTCTGCAAATGTCCGGTTCGGCCAAAGGTGGAAATGATACCCTGTACGCCGGGAGCGCGGCACCTGGCTGCACGGTCATCAATGACATGTGGGGTGACGGACAACTAAGCGAGTTGGCTCAGGGCGGCGCAGACCAATTCATATTCAAGGACGATGGTTCAATGACGGTCGGAACCCAAAACACCATTTACGACTTCAGCCAGACCCAAGGCGACACTATCGTGTTTAGTGGCGTGGAGGGCGTGCAATCGTTCGATGATCTCACTATTTCGCAAAATGGAACCAGCACCATTATTACCGCGGGAGTCGATCAAGTTACTCTCGCAAACTTTACAAGCCCGCTGACGACGAGTGACTTTTTGTTCGTCTGAAAGCGAAGCTCTTATCGCATTCGAAGAGGGGAATGCGTGAGAATTCGTTGAGCATCGTCGCGCGGCCGGTCGCCCCAATTCTGCTCGACCGGCCGATCGACAATCCAAGCCGCAGGTATGGCTCAAGCGGCCAGAAATCTCTCGGTCAATCGAGCCCAAAGCGCTGCGCCGACGGTCAAATTGCCGTCGTTGAAATCATATTTCGAGCTGTGCAGGATGGCTGAATCCTCGCCGTTGCCGAGGCGGAGGAAGCAACCAGGTTTGTGCGCAAGGAAATAGGAAAAGTCTTCGCTGCCGGGGATCAACGGGCAGACGGCCACCTTGTCCTGACCAACGAGTTCAACAGCGACGTCTGTCGCAAAGGACGTCTCGCTCTCGGAATTGACCACCACCGGGTAGCCGCGCTCGTAATCGATCTCGACCGTTGCGCCATGCGCCTGCGCCACAAGTGCTGCGATGCTGCGAATACGCTGCTCGAGCGTGTCGCGAATCTCGGCCGAGAAAGAGCGAACGCTCAGCGTGATCTCGGCGTGTTCCGGGATGACGTTGGAGGCCGTGCCGCCGTGAATGGTGCCGACGGTAACGACAGCCGTCTCGATCGGGTTGACGTTGCGCGACACCGCCGTCTGCAGGGTCATGACGATGTTGGCGGCAGCGACGATCGGGTCGACCGTCAGGTGCGGACGGGAGGCGTGGCCGCCACGCCCGGCGATCTTGATGGTGACAGTATCGCTCGCCGCCATCAGCGGCCCGGCGCGCATCAGGAACGAACCCGCCGGCGCGCCCGGATGATTATGCAGCCCGAATATCGCATCGCAGGGAAAGCGCTCGAACAGGCCGTCGGCGATCATCGCCTGCGCCCCGCTTCCCTTGCCGGCTTCCTCGGCCGGCTGGAAGATAAGGTTCACCGTGCCGTTGAAATGCCGTGTGCGCGCCAGATATTCGGCCGCGCCGAGCAGCATCGTGGTGTGGCCGTCATGGCCGCAGGCGTGCATCTTGCCGCTGGCCTGGCTGGCATAAGGGAGATTGGTCGCTTCGGTGATCGGCAAGGCGTCCATGTCGGCGCGGATGGCGATGCTGCGGCCGCTGCCCTGGCGCAAGCGGCCGACGACCCCGAGGCCGCCGACATTACGCGTCACCTCGTATCCCCAGCCTTCGAGCCGTTCAGCAACGTATGCAGCGGTTTCGTGCTCCTGGAAGGAAAGCTCGGGATGCGCGTGCAGGTGCTGGCGAACCGCCGCAAGCTCGGCGGCCTTGTCGGCGAAATCGGAAATGTCGGCGAACTGGTTGGAGGTCTTTGGCATGGGAGGTCCTTTGCTGGCCGAATAGGTAAATCGCGCCGGCTTTGCTGTCAGATGAAACGGCTTAAAAAGGCCCGCGTGCGCGGGTGCCTGGGTTTGGCGAGAACCTCGTCCGGAGGCCCGGCCTCGATCACATTACCGTCGTCCATGAACACCACCCGATCCGCCGCTTCGCGGGCGAAGCCGATCTCATGCGTGACCACGATCATGGTCAAGCCCTGCCTGGCGAGATCGCGCATGGTGGCGAGCACCTCGCCGACCAGCTCCGGATCGAGCGCCGACGTCGGCTCGTCGAAGAGCATCAATTTCGGGCGGATGGCGAGCGCACGGGCGATGGCGACGCGCTGCTGCTGGCCGCCCGAAAGCTGGCGCGGATAGGCGTCGATCTTGTCGGCGAGACCGACACGGGTCAGCAGTTCGCGGGCGTAGCCGGTCGCCTCCTTGCGGTTCTCCCGGTGAACGCCGACCGGAGCCTCGATGACGTTCTGCAGGGTCGTCATGTGCGGATAGAGATTGAACTGCTGGAACACCATGCCGATCTTGCGCCGCTGCGCTGCGATCGCCCGGTCGGAAAGCTTGTCGAGGCGGCCGTCGTGCAACCGGTAACCGATCTGCTCGCCGTCTACTTCGATCGACCCTTGGTCGATCGCCTCGAGATGATTGATGCATCGCAGGAAGGTCGACTTTCCGGAGCCGGACGGTCCGAGAACGACCACCACCTCGCCAGGCGCGACGTCCAGGTCGATGCCCTTCAGCACCTCGAGCGGGCCGAACGCCTTGTGAACGTTGCGCGCCCGGACCAGGGGCGTGTCATGCGCGCTCATTGGCAGCCTCCAGGGTCGCGGTCGCCGTCTTCTCGCGGGCGCCGCGGTCGCCGCGGCTGTAGTGGCGTTCGATCGCGCCTTGCGCGACGTTGAGAACCGAGGTGATCAGTAGGTACCACAGCACTGCAACCATCAGCAGCGGAATGATTTCGAAGGTGCGGTTGTAGATCGACTGCACCGAGTAAAGCAGGTCGGCCATGGCGATGACGCTGACAAGCGACGTCGCCTTGATCATGCTGATCAGCTGATTGCCGGTCGGCGGGACGATCGACCGCATCGCCTGTGGGATGATGATGCGCCGTAAAGCCCGGGCGCGGGTCATGCCGAAGGCTTCAGCCGTTTCGGCCTGCCCCTTGTCCACCGACAACAATCCACCACGGATGATCTCGGCCATGTAGGCGGCCTCGTTCAGCGCCAGACCAAGAACCGCGGCCGTCAAAGGCGTGATCAGGTCGTTGGTGTTCCAACTGGCGAAGCCGATGGAAATGCGCGGAAACAGCGTCGAAAGGTTGTACCACAAGATCAGTTGCACCAGCAGCGGCGTTCCCCGGAAGAACCAGATGAACAGGCCGGAGAGGAAGGATGCCAGCCTGTCCTTCGACATGCGCGCGATGGCGAGCAGCAGGCCGAGCACGATACCCAGGATCATCGCCACGACCGTCAGGCCGAGCGTTACGGAAAGCCCCTGCATGACCGTGGGATCGAAGAAATACTGGGCGACGACCGGCCAGCCGAAATTCGGGTTGACCGCAACGATATAGGCGAAGCCGGCCGCCACGGCGACGGTGAACGCCCAGAGCGCCAGCCGGACGAGCGGAAACGGCCGGTGGGCTCGTTTGACATCGCGCAGCGCGTCGTCGGGACGTCGCGGCAGCCCGGCCGCGTAGGCAGCGGTCGCGTCGGTCATGGCAGCCTCTACTGGCCCTGGTTGATGCCGGGCGCGTCGATCATGTTCTTCTCGAGGCCCCATTTCTTCATGACCGCGGCGTAGGTGCCGTTCTTCATCAGGATCTTGAACGCGTCGAGCAGCACGCCGCCCAGCGGCGAGCCCTTCTTGACGACGGCGCCTTGATAGATGTCCTTGAACCCATTGGCCTGGCCGACACCTGAAAGTTCCAGCTGGCCCTTCGCCTGCTCGACGAAATAGGTCAGCGGCGCCTGCGAGGAGAAGAATGCGTCGGAGCGCTTCGACCGGACGGCCAGTATCGAACTCGGCTGGTCGGTGAAGGATTGCACCTCGACGGCCGGCTTGCCGCCCTCGGTGCATTTCTGTGCCTGCTGCTTGATGACCTTTTCGGCCGACCCGCCCGACATGACGGCGATGCGCTTGCCGCAAGCGGTGTCGAGTGAGGTAATGTCTTGCGGGTTGCCCTTCTCGACGGCGAAGACGACGTATTCGCGCACCCAATCGATGAAGTCGTTGGATTTCTGGCGGTCGGGATAGTCGCCGACAGGCCCCATCGCGAACTGATAACGGCCGGCATTGATGCCACTCAGCAACGCCGGCAGGCCGGCGACCGAGGCATGATCGACTTCGACGCCGAGCAGCTGGCCGATAGCGTCCGAAATGTCCCTGGTCGCCCCCGACAGTTCGGTGCCGGTGACGATCTCATAGGGCGGGAACGAACCGTTGTTGACGGCTGTGATCTTTCCCGCCGTGCGGATCTCTTCCGGCAGCCGGGCGCGCAAGTCTTCGTTCACCGATTGCTTTTGGATGTCCTGGGCGAAGCTGGACTGCGCCAGCATTGTGACGAGCGAGGCGAATATGAAGCTGATTGTCCTCATGGCATTCTCCTGTTCTTGATTGCGCGTTGTCAGGCTGCGGTGGCCCGCGACCTGGCCTCGAAAGGAAACAAGGCTTCGGCGGAAATCGGCTCCGTCAGAATGCCCTGGGCGTGAAGCTCGGCGACGAAATCCTCGATCATGCGCCGGTTGGCAGGCAGGCCGCTGGCGTTCCAGGAGGCAGGCAGGTCGCGCCCCGCATGAAGCAGCTCCTCGAGGATCCAGGGCGAGGTGTCGGCATATTTTCGGCGCTTTGCCGTCCAGACGCGCTGACTTTCGTCGATCAGCCTGGCGAGTTCCCGCGGCAGCCAGGGGTGCTCCCTGGCCATTGCGGCCTTGACGGCGACCAGATGCATGCCCGGAACATAACCGACGTCGGCGAAATAGGCGCGTTCGGCCGCGCGAAAATCGCGCAGCACTTGCCGGAAGCCGGAAGCCGGGCCGAAAAAGCCGTCCGGCATGAAGGGCGTGAAAACAGCGTCGAGCTCGCCTTGCGCCAGCAGCTCCATCATCGGGCGTTCGCCCGGCGCTGCTTCGATTCGACCCGGCCTGCCGAATCCGTCGAGGCGGTCTGCGACCGGGTGCTCCGATGTCAGCCTGCCGGCGAACCAATAGGCATCCTCGACGCCGACGCCTTCCCGCCGAAGCGCCGCGCGCGTCCATGTGTTGCCGGAATCGCGCCAGCCGGTGACGCCGATGCGTTTGCCGGCAAGGTCGGAGAGCCGTTCCAGCGGGCTGGTCTCGACCGTTATGATGCAGCGATGGCGAAAGCCGCGCATGATGAAGCACGGTAGTCCAACCACCGTATCCCGGCCCGCCGCCATGGCCGACACATAACGGCTGAATGAGACCTCCGCCGCATCGTAGTTCGGATCGGTGCCGAGATCCGCGATCAGCGTGGCGACACGATCAACCTTCACCGACAGGCGGCTGGAGGTGACGTCACCCAGGACCAAGGGAGTGAGATAATCCCAATCGCGGGTGGCTATCGTGATGGAGACGGGCGTGGTGGAGGCGGGCATCGGCATGAACTTCAAAGCTATGTTTGACCGGCGATTGGTAAATGTTTATTTTTGGCCGATCAAATGTTATTATGTTATTGAACATTCGCTTTGACGATCGCGGGTTCCGATGGATTTCGATGCAGGATGGTTCGCTGAACGCCTTGGCGACCGCACGACGCGCGGCATCGCGCGCGAGACCAGTGCGCTGATCAGAAGCGGCGCGCTGCCCGTCGGCGCAAAACTTCCGCCGGTGCGCGATCTGGCCTATGTGCTCTGCGTCAGCCCGGCGACTGTCTCGCAGGCGTGGAGCGAGCTGCGGCGCTACAAGATCATCGGCGGCCGCGGACGCAACGGCACCTGGATCATGGGCAACCGCTTTGCCGCCCGGCCCGAGCGCCACATGAGCGGCGGCAATTACGGACACGACGTTCTGAACCTGGCGATCGCGGAGCCCGATGTGAGGCTCTTGCCGCAGCTCGACATCGCGCTGGCGCATGGCGCGCGTGCCGAAAAGCTCAACAGCTACGAGCGGGTGCGCATCCTGCCCGAGCTGGAGGCCGCGGTGCGCCCGTCATGGCCGTACGATCCCGGCGCGTTCCTGGCCACCAATGGCGGCTACAACGCCATCTACACCTTGCTGCATGCGCTGGTTCCGCCGGGGGCGCCGGTGGCTATCGAGAACCCGACGGCGCTTCGCCTGCTCGACATCCTCGAGGATCTCGATGTGCCGATCATCCCGGTGGACTGCGACAGTGAAGGTCCCTTGCCGGATGCACTTGCCAACGCTCTGCGGCAGCGGCCCGTCGCGTTCCTGTTCCAGCCGCGCGTCCATTCGGTTACCGGCGCCTGCATGTCGTCGGCGCGGCTGGAGGTCATTGGCGACCTGCTCGCCGGCACCGACGTGCTGATTGTCGAAGACGACGGCGTCGGCGATATTGCCTCGGCGCCGCGCATTTCGCTTGGCCGGCGCTTTCCCGATCGCGTCGTCCACATCCTGTCCTATTCCAAGACCCATGGCCCGGACCTGCGGCTCGCCGTGCTGTCCGGATCGGCGACGATCGTCGAGCAGATCCAGTCCTATCGCAGCTTCAGCTCGGGATGGACCAGCCGTATCCTGCAGGCGGCCACCGCCTGGCTGGTGCAAGACCCGGCCACGGCTGCCCTCGTTGAGCAGGCGAAGGAGGTGTATCGCCACCGTCGCGAGCGGCTCGCCGGCGAACTGGCGAAACGCGATGTCGCGATCGACGCCGGATATGGTCTCAGCGTCCTCATTCCGGTTGCTTCGGAACCTTATGCGATGGTCACGCTGGCCGCGCACGGCATCGCGGTCCATGCCGGAGCGAAGTTTTCGACAGGAAAAACGAACGCTGTCCGCGTCGCGACCAGCATCCTGGACGAGGAGCACCTCGAGCACGTCGCAAATTCCCTGGCGCTGGCAGCCGACCCCGCGCGGGAAGTTGTCTGAGGCAAAGGCAATCGCCGTTCGGACTCCCTACTCCGCCGCGACGCCTTTCACCTCAAGATAGCTCTCCATCGAATCGTCCATCGCCTGCAGCCAAGGCGTATGGTGCAGCGGCGCCATCGTGCCGGTCATCAGCGAGCGACAGGAATGGTCGCGGAAGCCCATAATGTCTTCCGCCTTGTGGTGCTCCCATTCCATGAAGGTCTGATTGACGGCCTCGACGTCGAAGCCCGGATAGTCGGTCTGCTCCATCAACTCCCTGGTGTAGTCGCCCTGGAACCAGATCATCTGCTCGGCGTCTTCCAGCGTTTCCTCGCGTGCCCGCCACTTTTTGCCGTGCTCGGCCATCGCTTCGGCCGAGGGCAGCTTGATCCGGCCCATGATGACGTCGCGGGCGAACCAGGCCTGCGCGTCGAACATGTTGAAGGTGTAGAACTGGTCCTGCATGCCAATATAGGACAGCTTCGGGTTTTTCTCCCAGACGACGCCCTCGTAGAGCCCGTCGGGCCACATGCGGTTGGCGGTCTTCAGCTTCAAATCCTCGGTGAGGAACGGGAAGGAATGGAGGTAGCCGGTGCACAGGATGATGGCGTCGACGTCTTTAGTGCTGCCGTCCTTGAAATGCGCCGTCTTGCCGACGACTTTCTGCAGCAGCGGCACCTCCTTCCAGTTCTCCGGCCATTTGAAGCCCATCGGCTTCGAGCGGTAGCTCGAGGTGATCGATCTGGCGCCGTATTTGTAGCATTGCGAGCCGATGTCCTCGGCCGAATAGGAGCGGCCGATGATCAAAATGTCCTTGCCCTTGAATTCCATCGCGTCGCGGAAATCGTGGCTGTGCAGGATACGGCCGTTGAAGGTCGAAAAGCCCTCGAAATAGGGAACGTTGGGCACGGAAAAATGCCCCGAGGCGACGACGACATTGTCGAACTCTTCCGAGTACGTGACGTCGTTGGTGCGGTCATGCGCGGTGACCGTGAACTTCTTCGTCGTTTCGGAAAAGGTGACCATGCGCACCGGGCTGTTGAAGCGCACCCATTGGCGCACGCCGGATTTTTCGACGCGGCCCTTGATGTAGTCCCACAGCACGGCGCGAGGCGGATAGGAGCCGATCGGCCGGCCGAAATGCTCCTCGAACGTGTAGTCGGCGAATTCGAGGCACTCCTTCGGGCCGTTCGACCAGAGGTAACGGTACATCGAGCCGTGCACCGGGTCGCCGTGTTCGTCGAGGCCGGTGCGCCAGGTGTAGTTCCACAGGCCGCCCCAGTCGGACTGCTTTTCGAAGCAGACGATTTCGGGAATGTCGGCGCCCTTGTCGGCGGCCGACTTGAAGGCCCGGAGCTGGGCCATGCCGGACGGCCCGGCTCCGATGACGGCAACACGATCTTTCATTGCGGGCCTCCCGATCTCATTTCCCTAACGAAACAAATTTCACTGACAGGACAGTAATTGCCCCTTCGATGCTGTCAACAGGCCTTGTCGCGAAACCCTCGTTTCACCAAGCTGGATTTCCAAGCGACGTGGTAGCTCGGGCGAAATCCGGACATTGCGCAATTCGACATGGGTGGCTTGCCGTGAGAGTTGCGCTTCTGTATCGGCACCGAATATGTTCACCGTGAGTGAAATGAATCGGCAAGGTCCGGGGTGGCAACATGGCGAAAAAAGCATCCAGTCTAAAGCCTGCTGCGGCCGCCGCCGTCGCCAAAGCCAAGCCGTCGATCGCTGCAATCGATCCGCGCAAGATACGCGCGCCGCTCACCCAGAACCCTCACGCCATTCGCGATACTCGCGAAAAAGTCCTGGAGGTCGCCATCGGCCGCGAGGTGCGGGCCTTCCGCAAGAAGCTCGGCATCACCGTCGCCGATCTGGCTGCCGCCACCGACATTTCGCTTGGCATGCTGTCGAAGATCGAAAACGGCATCACCTCGCCGTCGCTGACAACTTTGCAGGCGCTGTCACGGGCGCTCGGCGTCCCTGTCACCGCTTTCTTCCGCCGCTTCGAAGAAGAGCGCAGCGCCGTCTTCGTCAAGGCCGGCGAAGGCCTCGACGTCGAGCGCCGCGGCACGCGCGCCGGCCACCAGTACAATCTGCTCGGCCATATCGGCTCCAACACCAGCGGCGTCGTCGTCGAACCCTATCTGATCACGCTGACCGAGGATTCCGACGTGTTCCCGACCTTCCAGCACGAAGGCATGGAGTTCCTCTATATGCTCGAAGGCGAGGTGGTTTACCGGCACGGCAGCAACCTCTACCCGATGAAGCCCGGCGACAGCCTGTTCTTCGACGCCGATGCGCCGCACGGCCCGGAAGTGCTGACCGTTCTGCCGATGCGCTATCTCTCGATCATCTGCTACCCGCAAAGCGCGGGGTGAGAGTTCGATCTCCCCTTCTTGGGGGTTCCTCGTCGGGGAGATCGGCAGCTTCGCGACGGCGCTTCTTTGCAGCATTGGCAAATTGGCGAAAGCCGAAATGACATCCGATCTCCCCACTCGAGGGGGAGATGTCCGGCAGGACAGAGGGGGGCGAACCGCGATGACGCACAATCTAGTTTCCGCCAATAACCGCCGCAATGCGCGCAGGATGCGCAAGGTGATGACCGATGCCGAACTCAAGCTTTGGAATGAGATAAGGGCTCACAGGCTGATGGGACTGGGGTTTCGGCGCCAGATGCTATCGCCGGCCATGTCGTCGATTTTGCATGCCCGGACAAAAAGCTGATCATCGAGCTTGATGGTTCCCAGCATGGCCAGGCCGAAACGTCGGAATCGGACGCTGCAAGAACCGCGAAGTTCGAAGCGCTGGGCTGGACGGTCCTGCGCTTCTGGAACGATGATGTCATTCGCGATATCGACAATGTCTGCCAGCATGTCGTGATCGTGGCTGGGCTGGCCGGCGCGGCGTGAGCCTCGCGGAGTTTTGGGAGGCCGCGGGGCAAGCCCGGCGCTCTACGGCGCCCCCCTCTGCCCTGCCGGGCATCTCCCCCTCTTGGGGGGAGATCGGCAGCTTCGGCGACGGCAGCAGTCAATCCGGCCCGAAGCCTGCTGACGTCGGGCTGCCATCATCCAACCTCGACAGCCACTCGACCAGCGTCGGCCGATAGCGCGTCAGGCCTTTGTAATTGGCGAGTTCCTCGGGCAGGTCGCGGATGACGCGGTGCAGCCGCCTTGCCCATTTCGGCTGCGTCACCAGCTCGTCCATCTTGATCAGATAGCAGCGGATCGGGAAGACGATCGCGTTCGAGCGCGGCAGCCGCCAGAAACTCTGCAGCTCGACGCGCAGATGGGCCTTGTCGCCGACGTTTTCCGGCGTCACCGTGGCGCGGTCCGGACCCCATTTGTGGTAATTTTCCGGGCTGGTATCGAGGCGCGGATTGATGGTCATCGTCCAGTTCAGCCGGCGCGCCGGCTTGCCCTGCTGGATGTTGGTGAGGAACTTCAGCGCCCGGACGAATATGCCCTTCTCATGCGCCAGCGGCACCGGCGCGTGCCATTCGAAGAAATTCATGCCGATATCGAAATCGAGCGACCAGTCGGCCTGGGTGGTGACCATGCCGGCATCCATCCACAGATTGCCGTCGCGCTGGTCGAGGATGCAGAAATCGCCCTGGCTCTGCCGGGTGATGTATTCCATCGGCCCATAGGGCAGCGTCGAGACGTCACCGAAGGTAAAGCTGTCGTCGATACCGAGCGGCCGGTTGATCCAGCGCCAGCGGTCGCCGTCTCGGGTCAGCGTGAAATGCTCGGGATAGCCCAGCGCCTGCTGCTCCATCAGCAGTTCGAGCAGGTCCCAGCCGGCCAGCGTCATGTGCGGCAGCGACTGGCAGCGCAGCGGATCCTCGGCCAGCACCAAAGCGCGGTCCTGCATCTCGGCGACATAGTGCTCGTCGACGTCGATCAAATTCTCCAGCACGCTGCCCTTCGGCCCGACGACGTGCGGCTCGATGTTGACCGCATACATGTAGCTGTCTTCATGGAACGGGAACGGGAACCGCCTGATGTGCTCCGGGCTGTTCCTGAAGGTGAAGTCGTCGCGGAACGTCTCCTTGCGAAAGGTAATGCCCAAGCTCGCCTCCTATCTTTCCAGCACCAGCGACCTGCCCTCGAAACGCGACACGCAGGGCATGATCTTGCAGCCCGAACGGTGGTCTTCCTCGCTCAGCCAGTGGTCGTTGTGGATGAACTTGCCGTCATGCGAAATGACATTGGTCTCGCACTGGCCGCAGACGCCGCCGCGGCAGAGATAGGGCGGATCGACGCCGGCCGCCTCGATCGCCTCGAGCAGACTCTGCTGCTCGTCGACACGGATTTTCTTGCCGCTGAGCGCCAGCGTCACGTCGAAGGGCGCGCCGGGTTGCGGTGCGGCGAAATGCTCGAAATGCACGGTTTCCGCCGGCCAGCCGAGCGCCGCGGCACGCTCGCGCACCCAGCCGATCATGCCCGACGGGCCGCAGACATAGAGATGCGTGCCGAGCGGCTGCGACGACAGCAGCCGGTCGAGATCGACGCGCTCGTCGCGGTCGTCGTGATAGAGCCTGACCCGACGGTCGTAGCGTTCCCTGAGCAGATCGGCATAGGTGCCGAGCGAGGCCGTGCGGCAGGTGTAATGCAGCTCGAAATTGCCGCCGTCCGCCGCCAGCTGCGCGGTCTGCGCCATGAACGGGGTGATGCCGATGCCACCGGCCAGCATCAAGTGCTTCCTGGCGCGCAGATCGAGCGAGAACAGGTTGACGGGATAGCTGACCACCATCTCCGTGCCCGGCCTGACCTGCCTGTGCATGAACAGCGAGCCGCCGCGGCCGGCGTTGTCGCGGCGCACCGAGATGGTGTATTCGCGGGTGTCGAGCGGCGAGCCCATCAGCGAATAGGGATTGAGCCTGGTGCGTTCGCCATCGCGCATCTCGACGACGACATGGGCGCCGCCGGAAAAGGTCGGCAAAAGCTGGCCGTCGCGCCGGCGGAAATGAAAGCGCGTCACCAGTTCGTTGACCGGAACGACATCGCTGACGACGACGTCGAGCTTGGTGGTGCCGGTGCTCATCGAAAGACCTCCTCGATCGGAGGAATTTCGCTGCGGTCCTCGGCGTTGATGCAGACGCCCTGGAAGGCGGCGAGCCGCCGCGAATAGTGATCGCGCACCAGAAGCAGCAGGCCGCAATGCGAACAGGTCGCCGGCTGCGTCGTCACGTTCTCGGTGATGCCCTTGCAGTGGACGCACTGCATGCGGCGCGCCAACGAGCCGCGATGCTCGGTCTGGATCGAGGTGTGGTCGATGCCGGCTTCGAGCGCCGCGTGCATGGCCTGGCCGATCAGCCCTTCGGTGCCGGCAAGATAGAGCCTGAGGCCCATATGCGCATTGGCCAGCGTCTGCTTCAGCCGCGGCAAAGCGCTGGCGAAGGAATGGCCGAGGTAGAACTGCGCCGGCTTCAGCGCTTCGAGCACATCGGCATATTTGCCGTCGCGGCCGGGAATGAAGATGACGTGGGCGCCTCCGAAGAAGTCCGCCGGTGCCTTGGCGGCCAGGTCGGCAATCGCCAGCGCTCCCTCTGCATCCGCTATGAAAAGATGATGCTTGCCGGGCTGCAGAGACAGGGTCCCATAGACCGGCCGGCTGATGATGCTTTTCGCTGCCATACCCGCAGTATGCCTCAGCCTTTCGCCGTGCGCTTGGTCTTCTTCGGATCGTCGAACGGAAGCGGCTCGGCGGTTGCGCTGATGGCGCCGCTCTTGTTGCGGATCTCGAGCCTGGTGCCCTGCACCGCGCAGTCGACGTCGAGCCGGGCGATGCCCATCGATTTTTTGACCAGCGGCGAATACATGGCGCAGGTCACCACGCCGACTTTTTTGCCGTCGCGATAGACCGGTGCGCCCTCGTCGGCCGGCTCCTTGCCTTCGAGCAGCACGCCGAAGATCTTGAAGCGTTCCTTGCCCTTGAGGCGGTAGTGCTCCTCGGCGCCGCGAAAGCCCGTCTTGCCGGGGCTGACGGTGAAGTCGAGGCCGAGCTCCCACAGCGTGTCGCCGGGGCCTTCATTCTCGAACGGGTATTTCTGCGAATTGTCGTAGGGGTAAAACAGCAGGTAACTCTCGACGCGCAGCATGTCGAGCGTGGTGAAGCGGCACGGGATGATGCCGGCGCTCTTGCCCTCGTCGAGGATCCTGTCCCAGATCGTTCCGGCGTCCTGGCCACGGCAGAAGATCTCGTAGCCGCGCTCGCCGGTATAGCCGGTGCGCGAGATCATCACCGGGAAGCCGAACAACTGCGTCTGCATGTGGTGGAAATAATTGAGGTCGCGAATGCCGGGCACATGCTTTGCCAGATAATCGATCGCCGTCGGGCCTTGCAGCGAAAGGTCGTGCAGATTGTCGTCGAAGCGCAGCGACACGTCGCGACCGACCGAAGCGCGCTGCAGCTCTTCATGGCCGGTGCCCGAGCCATGCACGACCATCCAGGAATTCGGGCCGGTGCGGTAGAGGATGCAGTCGTCGGTGAACTTGCCGGCCTCGTTGAGCATGCAGGCATAGGCCGACTTGCCGGGATAGATCTTTTCGACATCGCGCGTCGTCGCCAGGTCGATCAGGTGTGAGGCGTGCGGCCCGGTGATGTGGACCTTCTTCAAACCGGACACGTCCATCAGGCCGGCCTTGGTGCGGATGGCGATGTACTCTTCGTCGGCGTCCTTGTCGTAGGTCCAGGCGGTGCCCATGCCGCTCCAGTCCTCGAGCTTCGAGCCGAGCGCCCGGTGGCGGTCCGCAAGCGCCGAAAATCTCCAGGATGCCGTCATCCGCTGGTCCTCCGTTCGAAAGAACTTTTTGCTTTCCCCTGCTCCCTGCACAGTGGCGGGAGCGTTGCCCGAATATTGATCGCAAACGCCGGGAGCCTGCAATACCCGTAAGCAAATAATTTCATTGTCAGGCAAATCCGGCGGACCAAACAAACAGTTAACGCTGCGTAAAATCGTCTTGACAATTCCAGAATTCGGCCGGATTTTATGAAAAAAATTTCACTCTCTTGAAAGAGGGCAATGACCGGCCAATCCGGACCGGGCGTTGAAAAAGGGGAAAGCCGATGTCCGACCTGCAACAGCGCGTCGAAGCGTTGTACCGTTCCGACGTGCGTGGATCCATGCTCCTGATCGTCTGCCTGTGGGCGACGATCCTCTTTGTCCTGTTCATGACATGGCCGTACATCCCCGACGCCGGCATCAAGCTCGTCGTCGCGGTCGCCGCCGGCGCCGTGCTGATCTTCAACACGGCCGCGATCCTGGCGATGGTCAACCACTACAAGGAAGACAAGGACTTCATCTACGGCCTCGACATCAAGAATGCCGACGCCTACCGCAACCGCAAGTCCTGAGGGGAGACGCATGGCCCGCTATACACCGCCCGAACAGAGCAAGGCCGGACAGGTCTTCGATATCGCCGTCGTCGTGGTCGCGATTTTCGTCGCGCTGTGGCTGCCGCTGAAACTGGGGCTGGCAGGGGCGGCAAAATCCATCGACGCGCTCGACGCCAAGACGTGGGAAGCGCTCGGACAAAACCCGACCATGGCCTCGATCTGGGAAAAGCTCGGCTACACGCCGGAAACCGCGCACGACATCATCCAGAACCGGTTCCACTACATCATCGACTGGCCGACGCTGATCATCATGGCCGCGGTGCTGATCGGCTATTTCATTTTTCTGTTCCGCGCATCGGACCGCGAATACCGCGACGTCATCAACGAAAAGTTCGGCGACAAATAAATAGGGAAGCATCGTCATGTGGGTGGCACTTTCTTACGCATGCTGGGGCATCTCGATCGTGCTCGCGCTGTGGATGCTCTACGACTGGTTCAAGATCGACACGACCTATTCCGAAGAGATGCTGACCTCGTCCAGGGAAGGCGAACTTGAAGCTGTGTCCGAAAAACACCGGATCTGAGTGGGGGATTGAACGATGACGATCACGGCTGAACCAGCGGTGCAAGTGCAAGGCGACAGGGTTTCGCTGCTCAGGGTGCTCGGCCCCGCCCATGTCTGGGCGCTCGGCGTCGGCATCGTTCTGGTCGGCGAATTCACCGGCTGGAATTTCGCGGCGGACAAGGGCGGCGCGCTGGCGGCGCTGATCGTCTGCTGGATTGTCGGCCTGCTCTACACCTCGGTCGCCATGATCGATTCCGAAGTCACCTCGACGGTCGCTGCCGCCGGCGGCCAATATGCGCAGGCAAAGCACATTGTCGGGCCGCTGATGGCCTTCAACGTCGCGCTGTTCCTGGTCTTTGCCTACACCATGCTCGAAGTGTCGGACGCTATCCTGCTCGGCGACACGATCGTCGCCAAGGCCGGCGTCGAGGGCCTCAACCACAATTCCTTCATCGCCGCGACAATCGTCGTGCTGGCATGGCTGAACTATCGCGGCGTGCTGATGACGCTCAACGTCAACTTCGTCATCACCGCGATCGCCTATGTCTCGATCGTTATCCTGTTCTTCTCGGTCAGCCCGTGGACGCAAGGCGCCGTGCTGAAGCTGAACGAGCTGGTCACCCCCGGCAACGCCCTGCCCTATGGCTGGATCGGCGTCATCGCCGCCTTCCAGTTCGGCATCTGGTATTATCTCGGCATCGAGGGCACCACGCAGGCCGCCGAGGAAGTGCGCTCACCGGCGCGCTCGCTGCCCTACGGCACGATGGCCGGCATGATCACGCTTCTGATCGCGGCCGCCATGACCTGGTATGTCTGCGCCTCGCTGATGCCGTGGGAATATCTCGGCATCACCTACTATCCGCTGTGGGACGCAGGCAAATTGACCGGCAGTGCGCTGCTGGAGAACCTGTTGTTCATCGCGACGCTGCTTGCCGCACTCGCCTCCGCCAATGGCTGCATCAACGACGCCGCGCGCGCCTGGTTCTCGCTCGGCCGCGACCGCTATCTGCCGACCTGGTTCTCGGCGGTGCATCCGAAATACCGCACGCCCTATCGCTCGATCCTGTTCCTGCTGCCGATCGCGCTGGCCTTCGCCTTCATCGCCGACCTCAACCAGGCGATCACCTTCTCGATCCTGTCGGGCGTGCTGCAATACACCTTCATGAGCATCAACATCATCATGTTCAGGAAGAAGTGGCCGCTCGGCTCGATCCGCCGCGGCTACACCCATCCCTTCCATCCGCTGCCCGCGATCGTGCTGTTCTGCCTTTGCGTGGTCACCTTCTTTGCGATCTTCCTCGGCTTCGGCTCGCAGCTGATCGCCATGGTCGCCTTCTACTTCCTGATCTCGCTGTGGTTCCACTTCTACCGCTACAAATTCGTGCGCCGCGGTGCGCAGTTCACCATGCCGTGGCCGAAGCCGCAGGGCTACTGACGGGAGGCGCGCCCTGTCGGGCGGACATTTGCGTGACAAGGTGCGTTAGGTGATCTCAGCAGTGCTCGCCGGGGCGGTTGCCCTGGCTCTCGTCCTTCATTTCGCCTGGCTTGCGCGCGCCAGCCGCATCAAGGCCTTGGCCGCACTTGCCGCCGAGGAAGCCGGAATCCGCACCGTCATCCCCAACGCGGCCAACATCCCGGACGGCACTGCCGGCGTCGTCACCTTCGCCGGCTCGTGGAACGGCCGACGGGTGCAGGTACGGACGATCGTCGACACGCTGGCGATAAGGAAGCTGCCGGCGCGCTGGCTGAGCGTTTCGATCACCGAAAAGGTCGCGATACCAGGCACTTTCGACATGATGATGCGGCCGGGATCGCCGACGACCTTTTCCAATTTCGATCATCTCGACCATACGCTGCCGAAGGCGGCTGGATTTCCGGCCGAGGCGGTGCTGCGGAGCGACCGCAAGGGCGTGCGCTTTCCCGAGGCTCTTATCGCTGGTCACCTCGACATCTTTGCCGAGGGGCGCGCCAAGGAACTGCTGATCACGCCGAACGGCGTGCGCATCGTCTGGCTGCTGGCCGAGGCCGAACGGGCGCGCTACGGCGTATTCCGGCAAGCTGAATTCGGCACGGTCAGGCTCGATCCGGCGCTGATCGAGAGGCTGCTGTCGTCGGCTTCGGCGCTGCGCGATGCCATCAATCAAAGCGAACGGCAGGCGGCATGACCAGCCAGATCACCACCTCCCCCGCACCACCGAACCCCTATCTGGTTCTCGGCGCTGCGATCGTCTTGCCGGCGAGCGGGCATGTCGTGCTCGGCGTGCCAGTGCGTGGCCTGCAGTTCCTGTTCTTCATGGTGATCCTCGCCTGGGTCACCGCCAAGATCGCGCCGCCCGACGCCAGCTTCATCGGACGCCATGCCGGCGGCTTCCTGATCTATGCCCTGTCGATCCTGGATGCCTACAAGATCGCGCGCATCCGCTATGCCAAATGGGTTCACAATGGCGGCGCGCGCGGCGATAGTGCGGTCGGCGGCGCCTCAGCCGATATATAACGACAGGAAAATTTTTTTCATACCAATTGAATTCCCCGGACGCATTCGATACATCTCCAAGGGAACAAATCTCGGGAGCCTGACATGTGCGGAATCGTCGGACTGTTTTTGAAGGACAAGTCGCTCGAACCCCAGCTTGGCGCGATGCTGTCGGAGATGCTGATCTCGCTCAGCGATCGCGGTCCCGACAGCGCCGGCATCGCCATCTATGGCGCGTCCTCCAATGAAGCCAAGATCACCATCCAGTCGGCCAAGCCGGAGCACGATTTCCGCGGCCTCGACGCCGAACTCGCCAAGGCGATCGGTGCGCCGGTGAGCATTGCTGCAAAGTCGACGCATGCGGTGGTCCGGACGACGCCTGCCAAGATCGACGAAGCGCGTGAGGCGATCCAGGCGCTGCGCCCCGACATCCGCATCATGGGTGCCGGCGACGTCGTCGAGATCTACAAGGAAGTCGGCTTGCCGGAAGCGGTCGTCGACCGTTTCGGCGTCCGCGAGATGACCGGCACGCACGGCATCGGCCATACCCGCATGGCGACCGAATCGGCGGTGACAACGATGGGCGCGCATCCGTTCTCGACCGGCGCCGACCAGTGCCTGGTGCACAATGGCTCGCTGTCCAACCACAACAATGTCCGGCGCGAGCTGATCCGCGAAGGCATGATATTCGAGACCGAGAACGATACCGAGGTCGCTGCCGCCTATCTCTCCTCGCAGATGGCGCATGGCAAGAACCTCGGCGAGGCGCTGGAAGGCACGCTGAGCGACCTCGACGGCTTTTTCACCTTCGTCGTCGGCACCAAGAACGGCTTTGGCGTGGTGCGCGATCCGATCGCCTGCAAGCCTGCCGTAATGGCCGAAACCGACCAGTATGTCGCCTTCGGCTCGGAATATCGTGCGCTCACCAAACTGCCCGGCATAGACAATGCGAAGGTCTGGGAACCCGAGCCCGCAACCGTCTATTTCTGGGAGCATTGAACCAATGCCGGCAATCAACCTCTCCAAGGCGGGTCGCGAACAGAGCCATGCGTCACGGGTCTTCGACCTGGCCGAAATGTCGCTGCGCGAGCTCAACCAGGCGCTGCACGATTTGGCGCCCGGTTCGAACGAAACCGCCTGGGAAGTACTGCACCCGCGAGGCAGCCATTCGGTCGCCGTCGGCGTCGACCAGCCGGTCGCCATCGATGTGCGCGGCAGCGTCGGCTATTATTGCGGCGGGATGAACGACGGCGGCACCATCACCGTGCATGGCTCGGCGGGACCCGGCGTCGGCGAGAACATGATGTCCGGCCAGATCATCGTCAAAGGCGATGCCAGCCAGTATGCCGGCGCCACCGGCAGGGGCGGGTTGCTGGTCATCGAAGGCAACGCGTCGTCGCGCTGCGGCATCTCGATGAAAGGCATCGACATCGTCGTCCATGGCAATATCGGCCACATGTCGGCCTTCATGGCGCAGTCCGGCAACCTCGTGGTGCTGGGCGATGCCGGCGATGCGCTCGGCGATTCCATCTACGAGGCACGGCTTTTCGTGCGCGGCAAGGTCGAAAGCCTCGGCGCCGACTGCATCGCCAAGGAGATGCGGCCGGAGTATCTCGAACTGCTGCAAGGCTTGCTCGACCGCGCCGGCGTGACCGGCGTCAAGGCGGCGGAGTTCAAGCGCTACGGCTCGGCGCGCACGCTTTACAATTTCAATATCGACAACGCCGACGCGTATTGAGGCTCAATGACCTATCGCAACCCGCCGACGACGCCGCGCAAATCCGCGACCTTCGACGACTACACCCTTTCCGAGATCCGCCGCGCCGCGGCGACCGGCATCTATGATATCAGGGGCGCCGGCGCCAAGCGCAAGCTGCCGCATTTCGACGACCTTCTGTTCCTCGGCGCCTCGATCTCGCGCTATCCGCTCGAAGGCTATCGTGAGCGCTGCGACACCAGCGTCGTGCTCGGTTCCCGCTATGCGAAGAAACCGATCGAATTGAAAATCCCGATCACCATCGCCGGCATGAGCTTCGGCTCGCTGTCCGGCCCGGCCAAGGAAGCGCTCGGCCGCGGCGCAACGCTGTCCGGCACCTCGACCACCACCGGCGACGGCGGGATGACCGAGGAAGAGCGCGGCCATTCGAAGACGCTGATCTACCAGTATCTGCCGTCGCGCTACGGCATGAACCCACGCGATCTGCGCCGCGCCGATGCGATCGAAGTCGTTGTTGGCCAGGGCGCCAAGCCCGGCGGCGGCGGCATGCTGCTCGGCCAGAAGATCTCCGACCGCGTCGCCGAAATGCGCACGCTGCCGAAAGGCATCGACCAGCGCTCGGCCTCGCGCCACCCCGACTGGACCGGGCCGGACGACCTCGAGATCAAGATCCTCGAACTGCGCGAGATCACCGACTGGGAAAAGCCGATCTACGTCAAGGTCGGCGGCGCGCGGCCGTATTACGATACCGCGCTTGCGGTGAAATCGGGCGCCGACGTTGTCGTCGTCGACGGCATGCAGGGCGGCACGGCGGCAACCCAGGAAGTGTTCATCGAAAATGTCGGCCAGCCGACGCTTGCCTGCATCAGGCCGGCTGTGCAGGCGCTGCAGGATCTCGGCATGCACCGCAAGGTGCAGCTGATCGTCTCCGGCGGCATACGCAACGGCGCCGACGTCGCCAAGGCGCTGGCGCTTGGCGTCGACGCGGTGTCGATCGGCACGGCAGCGCTTGTCGCGCTGGGCGACAACGACCCGCGCTGGGAAGCGGAATACAACGAGCTCGGCACCACCGCCGGCGCCTATGACGACTGGCATGAGGGACGCGACCCGGCCGGCATCACCACGCAGGATCCCGAGCTAATGAAACGGGTCGATCCGATTGCGGCCGGACGACGGCTGGCGAATTATCTTAAGGTGATGACACTTGAGGCTCAGACAATCGCCCGCGCCTGCGGCAAGAACAGCCTGCACAATCTCGAGCCCGAGGATCTTGTGGCCTTGACGATCGAAGCCGCCGCCATGGCCGGCGTGCCGCTGGCCGGCACCAACTGGATACCGGGCAAGAACGGCTTCTAAGACAAACCAAAAATCCCAGTAAGCGAGGAATTATAATGGGGAACGATCTCGCCGCCTTCGCCAAGGAGAAGGGCGTCAAATATTTCATGATATCCTACACCGACCTGTTCGGTGGGCAGCGTGCCAAGCTGGTGCCGGCGCAGGCGATCGCCGACATGCAGCGGGACGGTGCCGGCTTTGCCGGCTTTGCCACCTGGCTCGACCTGACGCCGGCTCATCCCGACATGCTGGCGGTGCCGGATCCGGATTCGGTGATCCAGTTGCCGTGGAAGCCGGAGGTCGCCTGGGTCGCCGCCAACTGCATCATGGACGACAAATCGGTCGAGCAGGCGCCGCGCAACACGCTGAAGCGGCTGATCGCGGAGGCCGCTGGCGACGGCATGCACATCAAGACCGGCGTCGAGGCCGAATTCTTCCTGAT
Organism: Mesorhizobium sp.; assembly: GCF_005063415.1. Taxonomy (GTDB): domain Bacteria; phylum Pseudomonadota; class Alphaproteobacteria; order Rhizobiales; family Rhizobiaceae; genus Mesorhizobium. The sequence continues at coordinate 69,268 of NZ_SUEG01000004.1, read as the reverse complement.
CTCGCCGGACGGCAAGACGATTTCCGACGAATACGACACGGCGTCGAAGCCCTGCTACGACCAGCAGGCGGTGATGCGCCGCTATGACGTCATCGCCGAGATCTGCGACCACATGCTGGCGCTCGGCTGGGGCGCCTATCAGAACGACCACGAGGACGCCAACGGCCAGTTCGAGATGAACTGGGCCTTCGACGATGCGCTGGCGACCGCCGACAAGCATTCCTTCTTCAAATTCATGGTGAAGTCGGTTGCCGAAAAGCACGGCCTGCGCGCGACCTTCATGCCGAAACCCTTCCAGGGCCTGACCGGCAATGGCTGCCATGCGCATATCTCGGTGTGGGACAGGGACGGCAAGACCAATGTCTTCGCCGACAATGCGATGGAGCTCGGCCTGTCGGCCAAGGGCAGGAATTTCCTCGGCGGCATCATGAAACATGCTTCCGCGCTTGCCGCCATCACCAACCCGACGGTCAATTCCTACAAGCGCATCAACGCACCGCGCACCATCTCCGGCGCCACCTGGGCGCCGAACACAGTGACCTGGACGGGCAACAACCGCACCCATATGGTGCGCGTGCCCGGCCCCGGCCGCTTCGAGCTGCGCCTGCCGGACGGCGCGGCAAACCCCTATCTGCTGCAGGCCGTGATCATCGCCGCCGGCCTCGACGGTGTCCGCTCCAAGGCCGATCCCGGCCGGCGCTACGACATCGACATGTACCAGTTCGGCCATACGGTCGAAGGGGCGCCGAAGCTGCCGCTCAACCTGCTCGACGCGTTGCGCGAGTTTGACAACGACAAATCGCTCAAGGCGGCGCTGGGTGAGGAATTCTCGTCGGCTTATCTAAAGCTCAAGCAGCAGGAATGGAATTCCTATGCTTCCCACTTCACCCAGTGGGAGCGCGACCACACGCTCGACATCTGATCCGGAATTGTTGCACGCCCGGCGCGAAACAGGTTCATGAAATACTCGATCTTCTCCCTCGCCCGGGCGGCATTTTCCGGCCACAAGAACTGGCAGCGCACCTGGCGCGACGCCAGCCCGAAAAGCCACTACGACGTGGTGATCATCGGCGGCGGCGGCCATGGCCTGGCGACGGCATGGTTCCTCGCCAGCGAATACGGCATCAGGAATGTCGCGGTACTGGAAAAAGGCTGGATCGGCTCCGGCAATGCCGGCCGCAACACCACCATCATCCGCTCCAATTACGGGCTGCCCGGCAATACCGGCTTCTACGAGCTGTCGATGAAGCTGTGGGAACGGATGGAGCAGGACCTCAACTACAACACCATGGTCAGCCAGCGCGGCGTCATCAATCTCTACCATTCCGACGCACAGCGCGACGCCTATGCGCGGCGCGGCAACACCATGCGCATCAACGGCATCGACGCCGAACTGCTCGATCTGGCGGCGGTCAGGAAGATGATGCCGTTCCTGAACTTCGACAATGCGCGCTTTCCGGTGCAGGGCGGGCTTTTGCAGCGACGCGGCGGCACGGCACGGCACGACGCCGTGGTCTGGGGCTATGCGCATGCGGCTAGCGCGCTCGGCGTCGACATCATCCAGAATTGCGAAGTGACCGGCTTTGTCCGCGATGGCAACGGCAAGGTGACCGGCGTCGAGACATCGCGCGGCAGGATCGGTGCGGCCAAGGTCGGCATGGCGGTCGCCGGCTCCTCGTCGCGCGTCGCGGCGATGGCCAGCATGCGGCTGCCGATCGAAAGTCATGTGCTGCAGGCCTTCGTCTCCGAAGCGATCAAGCCGCTGATCCCCAATGTCATGACCTTCGGCGCCGGGCATTTCTACGTAAGCCAATCCGACAAGGGCGGGCTGGTCTTCGGCGGCGACATAGACGGCTACAATTCCTACGCCCAGCGCGGCAATCTGCCTGTCATGGAAGACGTCTGCGAAGGCGGCATGGCGCTGATGCCGATGATCGGCCGGATACGGCTTCTGCGCCAGTGGGGCGGCATCATGGACATGTCGATGGACGGCTCGCCGATCATCGACAAGACGCCGGTCGACGGACTGTATCTCAACGCCGGCTGGTGCTATGGCGGCTTCAAGGCGACGCCCGGCTCCGGGCTCGTCTTTGCCCATCTTCTGGCACGCGACGAGCCGCACAAGGAGGCGGCGCGCTTCCGCCTCGACCGGTTCCGGCTGGGCGCTCTGATCGACGAAAAGGGCCAGGGCGCCCAACCGAATCTGCATTGAAGGCTGGCTGAAAGAGCATGCGTATTGTCTGTCCCTTCTGCGGCGAACGCGAACTCGGGGAATTCACCTATCTTGGCGACGCCAAGCCGGCGCGTCCAGCGGCCGGCGCCACCGAAAACGAGGTCTTCGACTATGTCTACCTGCGCGACAATGTCGCCGGGCCGATGAGCGAATTCTGGTACCATGGCGGCGGCTGCCGGGCCTGGCTGAAGATCGCCCGCAACACGCTGACGCACGAGATTTCGTCGGTCGAGCCGGCTGCGGGCGTCGGTGCGAGGCAGGTGGGCGCTTGATGGTTGGCCCTGCGCAGACACACCGGCTTGAGAGCGGCGGTCTCATCGATCGCGCCGCGCCGCTTGGCTTCCGCTTCGACGGCAAGAGCCTTGCCGGCTTCCAAGGCGACACGCTGGCCTCGGCGCTGATCGCCAATGGCATCAAGCTGGTCGGCCGCTCGTTCAAATACCATCGGCCGCGCGGCATCCTGACCGCTGGATCCGAAGAGCCCAACGCACTGGTTGAGTTGCGCACGGGAGCGCGGCGCGAGCCGAACACCAAGGCGACCACGGCCGAGCTTTATGACGGGCTCGAAGCCGCGAGCCAGAACCGCTGGCCATCGCTGCGCCACGATCTGATGGCGGTCAACCAGCTGTTTGCGCCGATCTTCGTCGCCGGCTTCTACTACAAGACCTTCATGTGGCCGGCGAAATTCTGGGAAGCGGTTTACGAGCCGGCGATCCGCCGCGCAGCCGGTCTCGGCCGCGCCGCCGGCGTCGCTGATCCCGACCATTACGACAAGGCGTGGGCGCATTGCGACGTGCTGATCGCCGGTTCCGGCCCTGCCGGGCTCGCGGCGGCATTGGCGGCCGGGCGCAGCGGCGCCCGTGTCATCTTGTGCGAGGAAGATTTTGCGTTCGGCGGCCGTCTGCTTGCCGACGGCGGCACGATCGACGGCGTGCCGGCCGCCGAATGGATTACGCGCGCGCTGGGGGAACTCGCGACGCTGCCCGATGTCCGCATCATGAACCGCACGATACTGTTCGGCGTCTATGATGGCGGCACCTATGGCGCGATCGAGCGAGTCAACGACCACCTGCCCTCGCCGCCCGAGCACCAGGTGCGCCAGCGGCTGTGGCGCATCGTGGCTAGGCGCTGCGTCGTTGCCGCCGGCGCCATTGAGCGGCCGATCGTCTTTGCCGGCAACGACACGCCCGGCGTGATGATGGCTTCGGCAATGCGGACCTATGTCGCGCGCTACGCGGCGACGCCGGCAAAGCGGATCGCCCTGTTCACCAACAATGAGGACGGCTGGCGCACCGTCGAGACCGCACTTGCCGCCGGGTTGCAAATCGCGGCGGTCATCGATGCGCGCCCGGACGTGTCCGCCGCGCATCGCGCGCTCGCCGCCAAGGGCGGCTTTGCCGTGCTTAACGGTTCCGTCAGCGGAGTCGAGGGCGGCAAGGACGGCGTTCGGAAAATCGCGGTGGCGCTCACCGGCGGCGCACGGGCCGAGGTCGAAGCCGACGGACTTGCCGTCTCCGGCGGCTGGAACCCGGCAGTCGGGCTGACATCCTACCATCGCGGCCGGCCGAAATGGCGCGATGACATCGCGGCCTTCGTGCCGGATAGCGCCCCACCCGGCATGGTGGCCGTGGGTGCCGCCAACGGAGCGTTCGGGCTTGGCTCCTGCCTGCGCCAGGGTTTTGCTGCGGGTGCGGCAGCGGCACGGGATGCGGGACGCAGCGGTAATGCCGGCGCGCCACCGGTCGCCGATGACGAGGATTTTTCGCTCACCCCGCTCTGGCATGTTGCCGGTAAGGGCAAGGCCTTTGTCGACTACCAGCACGACGTCACTGCATCGGACATCGAACTGGCGCAGCGCGAGGGCTTCGAATCCGTCGAGCACCTGAAGCGCTACACGACGCTCGGCATGGCTACAGACCAGGGCAAGACGTCGAACGTCGCCGGCCTCGCCATCATGGCGGTGGTCAGCGGCAAATCCATTCCCGAGACGGGCACGACCATCTACCGGCCGCCTTACGTGCCGGTCGCCATCGGCGCGTTCGCCGGCCACCACCGCGACGAGAATTTCCATGCCACAAGGCTGACGCCGTCGCACCACTGGGCCGCCGAGCAAGGCGCGATCTTTGTCGACACGGGCCTGTGGAGGCGTGCGCAATGGTATCCCCGCGCCGGTGAGAAGGACTGGCTGGAATCGGTCACCCGCGAGGTCAAGGCAGTGCGCGGCGGCGTCGGCTTCTGCGACGTCTCGACGCTCGGCAAGATCGACGTGCACGGCCCGGATGCCGGCGCCTTCCTTGACCGCGTCTACATCAACACCTTCTCAAATCTCGCCGTGGGCAAGGCCCGCTACGGGCTGATGCTGCGCGAGGACGGCATCGTCTATGACGACGGCACCACGTCGCGGCTGGCTGAGAATCATTATTTCCTGACCACCACGACCGCCAAGGCCGGGCCGGTGATGCAGCATCTCGAATTCTGCCGGCAGGTGCTGTTTGCGGAACTCGACGTGCAACTGACGTCGGTCACTGACCAGTGGGCGCAATTCTCGATCGCCGGACCGAAGACACGAGATCTGCTGAGGGAAATCGTCGATCCGGCCGAGGACCTATCGAACGAAGGCTTTCCCTTCATGGGCGCGCGGGAAGTCGCGCTACGCGGCGGCATCAAGGCGCGGCTGTTCCGCATCTCATTCTCCGGCGAGATGGCGTTCGAGATCTCGGTTCCGGCGCGTTACGGCGACGCGCTGGTGCGCAATTTGATGCTGGCCGGCAAGCCGTTCGGCGTAACGCCGTACGGCACCGAGGCACTCGGCGTCATGCGCATCGAAAAGGGCCATGTCGCCGGCCCGGAGCTGAACGGCACGACGACGGCCGCCGACCTCGGCCTCGGCAAGATGATGTCGACCAAGAAAGACTTCATCGGCCGCGTCATGGCGAGGCGCGAGATGCTGGTTGCGCCGGACCGGCAGGTCGTGGTCGGCATCAAGCCGGTCGACAAGACACGCCGCCTGCGCTCCGGCGCGCATATCATCCCGAAGGACAAGACACCCGGTCCCGATAACGACCAGGGCTACGTCACCTCGGTCTGCTTTTCGCCCATGCTCGACCAGTGGATCGGGCTTGGCCTGGTCGAGCGCGGCCGCGAGCGGATTGGCGAGATTGTCCATGCCCATGATCCGCTGCGCGGCGAAGATTACGATGTCGAGCTATGCAGTCCCGTCTTCTACGATCCGGATGGAGGACGCCAGCGTGGCTGAGTTTTCCTGGATTGCCCGCAGTCCGCTGGAGCACGCCCTTGTCGTCGGCGCCTGTGGCGCGCGCGGCACGGCGGCCGGCGTATCGCTCACCGAGATCCGCAATTTCGACCTGATCCAGGTGATGGCGCGGCGCGGCAAAGCAGCAGAACTGGCGAAGGCTGCCGAAACCCGCTTCGGCGTTGCCGCCCCGGGAACGCCCAAGGCGGTCCGAGTTGCCGACGCTACGCTGATCTGGTCGGGACCGGATCAGTTCCTGGTCCTGTGCAACGGCGGCAAGCACGCGATCGAACCGCTGAGCCAGGCGTTTGCGCAATCCGGCTCGCTGTCCGACCAGTCGGATGCCCGCGCGCTGATCAGCGTCTCGGGAGAAAAGGCGCGCGCGATTCTGGCCAAACTGTCGTCGCTGGACCTGCACCCGGCGGCGTTCCCGGCCGGCACCGCCGCGGCGACCTCGGTCGATCACACCAGCGTCAATCTCTGGCGCGGCAATGACCGGCCGGATGGACAGGCGGTGTTCAATCTTCTGGTATTTGCAACCTTTGCCGAAAGCCTGTGGCATACGATGCTCGATGCCGCCGCGGAGTATGGCGTCGATATCAGGCATTCCGAGGAATTGGGGTAAACTGTCTGCGTCGGCGCCGCCCCTCATCTGCCTGCCGGCATCTTCTCCCCGTATCGTGACGGGGAGAAGGGGGCCTGCCGCGACGGCTGCGCCTTTCCTGCAACGCCGATAATTGGCGAAATCGTTGGTGACAGGATCTTTCTCCCCGTCACTATACGGGGAGAAATGCCCCGGGAGGGCAATGAGGGGCAGCGCCGACAATCGGAAGGATAAGGCCGAGTTGCTCCACCTTCACTTGCCAACTCCGGCTCTTCTGCCCTATTCTTCCCGCTAAAATAATTTCACACACAGGCAAACTTGTTTCTCGAAACCAAGGTTGAGATGAGCCAGTCGCCCTACCCCGCCGTCGCCGCCGGACCGCCCCGGCCGAGCCTGATCCTGCGGCCAGGCCAGATCGCGCTGCCGGCCGGGATGGAGCGCTATACCGTCCAGGGCAACGGCGCGGTGCTGATCGAGGTCGAGGCCGGCGATACGATCAGCGTGCGCAATGTCGAAGGCGGGCAGGCCTGCGAGCTGCTGGCATGGGATAGCAGCGGCGCGACCGATTCCGGCATTTTCGGCGAGAAATCGAACAGCAATGCCGCCGGCATCAAGGCGCTGCTGGCCGATGGCGACGACAGCCTCGCTTCCTTGCGTGGCGGGCTCGAACGCCGCCAGGTGCAGCTCGACCAGGCCAAGGCGGTTCGCGTTTTCGGCGGCCCCACCCCTGCCGGCACCGAACAGGGGTTCACCATCGTCCGCGACGGGTCGATGCTGATTGCGGCGCCCGGCGGGCCGATGCTGGTCGACGGCCACGATACGGCGACACCGCTCGGCGTCATCGTCCGGCGCGCCACCATCCGCCCGGCGGCGAAATCCAGGCTTGCCGACCCGCTGGCCGATCCCGTGCTCGACCTGCGCGTCCATTCGGCGACGGCGGAAGCCTATTTCGTTAGAGCGGGCGACTATCTGCAGATCATCGATGTCGACGGGCGCCAATGCACGGATTTCCAGTGCTTTTCGGCGCGCAAGCTGGACAAGGGGCGCGATCATCCGCTCGACGTGACGACGACGCGCACACTGATGGGCTCGAGCTATCCGATGCCCGGCCTGCATTCGAAATATTATGACCAGGACATGGAGCCGCTGGTCGAGGTTGTGCAGGACACTTGCGGCCGCCACGATGCATTCGCGCTCGCCTGCGCGGCCAAATATTACGACGACATCGGCTATCCCGGCCATCCCAACTGCTCGGAGAATTTCAACCGGGCGCTCGCCGACAAGGGTGTGACGCCCCGCGCCGGCTGGATGGCGATCAACTTCTTCTTCAACACGGCAATTGACGCGCATGGCGTCGTGGTTTCCGACGAGCCGTGGTCGCGGCCGGGCGACTATGTGCTGCTGCGCGCCTTGACCGACATTGTCTGCGTCTCGTCCGCCTGCCCCGACGATACGACGCCGGCCAATGGCTGGAACCTGACCGACATCCATGTGCGAATATATTCCGGCCAGCACAAATTCTCGCGAGCGATCGCCAGACGCATGACGCCCGATTCGGAACCGAAAATGACCCGCCAGACCGCCTTTCATTCGAGCTTTGCCAAGCACACCCGCAACTTCGTCGAGTACAAGGGGTATTGGCTGGCCAATTCCTTCGCCAGGCAAGGGCCGATCGACGAATACTGGGCCTGCCGGCAGGACGCCGTGATCATGGACCTGTCGCCGCTGCGCAAGTTCGAGGTCACCGGGCCGGACTCCGAGGCGCTGCTGCAATACACGCTGACCCGCGACATCAAGAAGCTCGGCGTCGGCCAGGTGGTCTATTCGGCCATGTGCTACGAGCATGGCGGCATGATCGACGACGGCACGCTGCTCAGGCTCGGCAAGGATAATTTCCGCTGGGTTGGCGGCGACGATCTATCCGGCGAATGGCTGCGGGAAACGGCGCAAAAACTCGGCCTCACCGTGCTGGTGCGCTCGTCGACCGACCAGATGCACAATGTCGCCGTGCAGGGACCGAAAAGCCGCGACGTCCTGCGACAGATCATCTGGACCTCGCCGCTGCAGCCGTCGATCGACGAGCTCGAATGGTTCCGTTTCGCGGTCGCCCGCATCGGCGGCGGCAACGGCATTCCGGTCGTCGTTTCGCGCACCGGCTACACCGGCGAGCTCGGCTACGAGATCTGGTGCCATCCGCGCGACGCCGAAAAGGCGTTCGACGCGATCTGGCAGGCCGGCCAGCCGCACGGCCTGAAGCCGATGGGGCTGCAGGCGCTCGACATGGTGCGCATCGAGGCCGGGCTGATCTTTGCCGGCTACGAGTTCTCCGACCAGACAGATCCGTTCGAGGCCGGCATCGGCTTCACCGTGCCGCTGAAGACCAAGAGCGACGATTTCATCGGCCGCGAGGCGCTGATCCGGCGCAAGGAAAATCCGCAGAGGAAGCTGGTCGGCCTCGACATCGACGCCAATGTCGCGGTCGGCCACGGCGATTGCGTGCATGTCGGCCGGGCCCAGATCGGCGTCGTCACCTCCGGCATGCGCTCGCCGGTGCTGAACAAGACCATCGCGCTGGCCAGGCTCGACGTCGCGCATTCGGCGATCGGCACCGATGTCGAGATCGGCAAGCTCGACGGCCACAGCAAGCGGCTGCCGGCGCGCGTCGTCGCCTTCGCCCATTACGATCCGCAAAAGACCAGGCCGCGCTCCTGATCGATCGCCCCACGGGAGGCTTAGTCCGGCCTTTCGGCGATGCGGCTGCTTGTCCTGTCCTTCACAGCAATGTGCACAGCGTCACAAAGCGCTTGACGCGAAAGCGCGTTGGGTCAATCTTCACTGCTAAGAATAAAATACTACTGAGCGGAAAACGCCTGGGCCGTTCAACGTGAGCGTCGATGACGCCTCGCGAGATTGCGGCTGTTGCCGATGGGGAACATCAAAAATGGGGAATCCACGTACATGAGCACGATAGTCACCACCCTGGTGTCGCCTGCCGAAGGGCAGCTGCACCGGAACATCGATTGGCGCGGCGCCTTCTGGGTCGCAAGCGGCGTTCCGGCCCTTGTCCTGTTTTCGATCGGCGGCATCGCCGGCACAACCGGAACGCTGGCCTTCCTGATCTGGACCGTATCCATGGTCATGGGCTTCCTGCAGTCCTTCACCTATGCGGAAATCGCCGGGCTGTTCCCGAATAAATCCGGCGGCGCCTCGATCTATGGCGCCACCGCGTGGCTGCGCTATTCGAAATTCATCGCGCCGCTTTCGGTATGGTGCAACTGGTTCGCCTGGTCGCCGGTGCTGTCGCTCGGCTGCTCGATCGCCGCCGCCTATATTCTCAACGCGTTGGCGCCGGTGCCGCTGTTCACCGACACTTCGCCGGAAGTCGCCGCCTATATCGCGGCCCATGCCGGAACCAGCGCCGCCGACGCCATCACCGCGGTCACCGCGGCAGCGACGCCGGCGATCCGCAACTGGACGCTCTATGGGCACACGCTGGGCCCGGTATCCTTCACCTTCAACGCCACCTTCTTCATCGGCGCGGTGCTGATGCTGATTATCTTCTCGATCCAGCATCGCGGCATCCTGGGCACCGCCAATGTGCAGAAATATATCGGCCTGCTGGTCATCATCCCGATGCTGATCGTCGGCGTGGTGCCGATCGTCACCGGCCAGATCAACTGGGCGAATTTCTCCCCGCTGGTGCCGCTGGCGGCAGCCTATGCGCCGGAGCCCGGTGCGTGGAACATCGCCGGCTGGACGCTGGTGCTCGGCGGCATGTTCATCGCGGCATGGTCGACCTACGGTTTCGAGACTGCCGTCTGCTACACCTCCGAATTCAAGAACCCTGGCACCGATACCTTCAAGGCGATCTTCTACTCAGGCCTGTTGTGCATGCTGCTGTTCATCCTGGTGCCGTTCACCTTCCAGGGCGTGCTCGGCTTGAACGGCATGCTGGCGACGCCGATCGTCGACGGCTCCGGCGTTGCCGATGCGCTGGCCGGCATGGTCGGCGGCGGACAGCTGATCCACAGCCTGCTGGTCATGCTGATGATACTGGCGCTGGTGCTCTGCATCATGACGGCGATGGCCGGCTCTTCGCGCACGCTCTACCAGGGTTCGGTCGACGGCTGGCTGCCGCGCTATCTCAGCCACGTCAACGAGCACGGTGCGCCGACGCGGGCGATGTGGACCGACCTGATCTTCAACCTGATTGTGCTGGCCATCGCTTCGGCCGACGCGACGAGCTTCTTCTTCATCCTCGCCGTGTCGAATTGCGGCTACATCATCTTCAACTTCCTCAACCTCAATGCCGGCTGGATCCATCGCATCGACAATGGCCATATCGCGCGGCCATGGAAGGCGCCGAGCTGGCTGCTCGGCATCGGCGCGATCTTTGCCTATGTCAACGCGGTCTTCATGGGCGCCGGAGCCAAGGTCTGGAATCCAATGGCATTGTGGGCCGGGCTGATCACGGCCGCCTTGATCATCCCGGTGTTCTGCTTCCGCCACTACATCCAGGACAAGGGCAAGTTCCCCGACCACATGCTGGCCGATCTCGGCATGAACTCGTCCGACCTTGCGGTACGCAAGGCGGGCATGCTGCCCTACCTGACGCTGGTCGCTGGCGTCGCGGTGATGCTCCTCGCCAACTGGCTGTTCGTCATCTGAGGCTTGCCTTGAGGGATCGGGCGCGCGATGCGCCCGGTCCCTGCATTTTGTTCTTGCTTTGTGCCGGCAGCTATGCTAGTAATTTGGCTATGGTGCTGATTCGCCCCGAGACCCGCCGCTGAGGCGGGTTTTTCGTTTCTGGGCCTAAAGCGCGTCGCGTTCGATCGGCCTCATGCGACGCGCCTTAGATTCTTGTTTTTATGCATGTCGTTATCGCAAAACCGCTGCACACTTTTGCGTGACATGCATTAGCTGGCTCAATCGATCTTGATGAACACGCCCTTGGTGTTGAGATATTCGTCGAGGTGTTCGGCGCCGCCCTCGCGGCCGTAGCCGCTCATCTTGTAGCCGCCGAAGGGCACGGCCGGATCGATCGCGTGATAGGTGTTGACCCAGACCGAGCCGGCGCGGATCTTTCGCGACAGCCGGTGGGCGGTGGCGAGATTTTGGGTGAAGACCCCTGCAGCCAGGCCGTAAGGCGTGTTGTTGGCCCGCTCGACCGCCTCGTCCAGCGTATCGAACGGCAATGCCGAAATCACCGGCCCGAAGATCTCCTCGCGGGCGATCTTCATCTCGTCCGAGACACCGGCAAAGACGGTCGGCGCGACGAAATTGCCGGCGGCAAGCACGCCTTCCACAAGCCGGGTGCCTCCGGTGACGAGTTTCGCCCCTTCCGCAGTGCCGGCCTCGAGGTAACCGGTGACCCGTTGCAACTGCTTTTCGGAGACGAGCGGACCGATCTCGGTCGCCGGGTCGATGCCGTCGCCGACCCTGAGACCCTTGGCATATGCCGCCATCCGCTCGATGAACTCGTCATGGACGGCGCGTTCGACAAACAGGCGCGAGCCGGCAATGCAGATCTGGCCGGAATTGGCGAAGACCGACATTGCCGCCACCGGCACCGCTTTGTCGAGATCGGCATCGGCGCAGACGATGACCGGCGATTTGCCGCCGAGTTCCAGGGAGACGCGCTTGAGGTTGCCGGCCGAGGCCCGCACGATCGACTGGCCGGTCGCCGTCGAGCCGGTGAAGACGATCTTGTCGACACCCATGTGCTCGGCGAGTGCCGCGCCCGCCTCGGTGCCGGTGCCGGTGACGATGTTGACGACGCCTTGCGGGACGCCGGCTTCGTTCATGATGTCGGCGATCAACAACGGCGTCAGCGGCGCCTCTTCCGATGGTTTCAGCACGATGGTGCAGCCGGTCGCCAGCGCCGGGCCGATCTTCCAGATCGACGCTGCCGTCGGTGCGTTCCACGGGATGATGGCGCCGACGACACCGACCGGCTCCTTGCGGGTGAAGGAGACGATTTCGCCGGGCAGCGAGTTTTCGATGGTCTCGCCGTGCAGCGCCGTCGCCATGCCGGCATAGTAACGCAGCATGCCGATGACGCGGTTGCGGTTGGCGCGGGTGCGCACGATCGGCATGCCCATGTCGGTGGTGTCGGAGCGGCTGATCTCTTCCCAGTTCGTTTCGAAGAGATCGGCGATCTTCAGCAGCAATACCTGCCGCTCATAAGGCTTGAACCGGCTCCACGGGCCTTCGAACGCCTTGCGCGCAGCAGTCACCGCCAAGTCGATGTCCTGGCGGTCGCCGCGCGGTACTGTGGCGATGACCGCGCCGGTGGCGGGATTGCGGCTCTCCATGGTCCGGCCGGAGCGGGCATCGACCCAGCCACCGCCGATGAACATCTGGCGATAGCGCCCGTCGATCGGCAGCCGCAACGCCGCCTTTGTCTGAGCCATGGTCATAACGGTCCTCCTCCGGCGCCTACGCCTGGTGGGCGGATTAAACCGCCGGAGGTCACATTTGCCAACAGCTCTATTCGGCCGCCAGGGCCAGTTGCGGCCTTTCGCTTTCTTCTGCCACCTTGGCCGCCTCTTCCGTTGCCTCGGCCTTCTTGGGCTCCCTGCCGAAGAACAGCGCGTAGGCTGCCGGCAGGACAAGGATGGTCAGCACCGTGGCGACGAGAATGCCGCCCATCATGGCGTAGGCGAGCGGCCCCCAGAAGACGCCGCGCGAGATCGGGATCAGCGCCAGCACCGCGGTCAACGCCGTCAGCACGATCGGCCGGAACCGGCGGACCGCCGAGCCGATGATGGCCTCGGAGCGCTCCACGCCGGCGGCGATGTCCTGATCGATCTGATCGACCAGGATGATCGAGTTGCGCATGATGATGCCGAGCAGGGCGATGACACCGAGGATGGCAACGAAGCCGAACGGGGCGCCGCTGATCAAGAGTGCCGCCGCCGCGCCGATGATGCCAAGCGGACCGGTCGCCAGCACCAGCATGGCCTTGCCGAAATGCTGCAGCTGGATCATCAGCAGCACGACGATGACGGCCAGCATGATCGGCGCTTTCGCCGCAATCGAGGCCTGGCTTTCGGCCGCATCCTCGGCGCCGCCCTGGATCTCGATCTTGTAGCCGGGTGCGAGACCGTCGCGCAGGCTCTGCATGTCGCTGTACATCTTCATGGCGACATCGTTCGACTGCACGCCATCCGGGAGCGTGGCGCGTACGCTGATGGTCGGCAAGCGGTCGCGCCGCCATTCAACCCCTTGCTCCAGCACCGGGACGATCTTGGCGACCTGCGACAGCGGCACGGAGCCACCGAAATCGGTCGGGATGTAGACGGAGTCGACCGCCGACAGCAGGTGACGGCTTGCCTCCGGCTCACGGGCGACGATCGAAACCGTCTCCTCGCCGTCGCGGAAGTCATCGAGCGGCGCTCCCGACATGGTCGCCTGCAGCATCTGGCGGATGCGCTGCGAGGTGACGCCGAGCGCACGGGCGCGATCCTGGTCGATCACCAGCTTCATCGCCGGCACCGGCTCCAGCCAGTCGTCGTGGATGGCGCCGAGCAGCGGATTTGCCTGGAACTTCGCCTTCACCTCGTCGGCGATGCGGCGCACTTCCTGGCGATCCGGACCCATGACGCGCATCTGTACCGGCCAGCCGGTCGGCGGACCGAGGAACAGGCGATCGACCTTGGCGCGGATCGATGGGAAATCCTCGGCCAGGATGGTGCGCAGCTTGACGATCAGCCGCTCGCGGGCCGGTTCGTCATTGGCCATGACCAGAAGCTGGGCGAAGTTCGGGTTGCGAAGCTGCTGGTCGAGCGGCAGGAAGAAGCGCGGCGCGCCTTCGCCGATATAGGTGGCGATGAAGCGCTTGTCCTTGTCGTCCATCATCCTGGCTTCGAGCGCCTTGGCCTGGGTCTCGACTTCCTTGATGCTGGTGCCTTCCGGGAGCCAGAGGTCGACAAGGATTTCCGGGCGCGACGATTGCGGGAAGAAATTCTGCGGGATGAACTGGAACGCCCACAGGCTTGTTGCAAAGGTCATCAGTGTCATCACCAGCACGATGATGCGATGGCGCACCGCCCATGACACGGTCGAGCGAAGACGGCGGTAAAAACCCGTGTCGAAGACATCGTGATGGCTGCCGGCGTGCTTGCGCTGCTTCAGGATCATGTGGCCGAGCCATGGCGTGAAATAGACCGCAGCGAACCAGGACACGACCAGCGCGATGCCGACGACGTAAAAAAGGGTGCGCACATATTCGCCGGCCGTCGAGGCTGCGAAACCGACGGGGATGAAGCCGGCTGTGGTGATCAGCGTGCCGGTCAGCATCGGGAAAGCGGTCGAGGAATAGGCGAAGCTCGCCGCCTCGACCTTGACCAAGCCTTCCTCGAGCTTTCGCTCCATCATTTCGACGACGATCATCGCGTCATCGACCAAGAGCCCAAGCGCGATGATCAGCGCGCCGAGCGAGATGCGCTGCAGATCGATGCCGAGTTCGTACATGATGGCGAAGGTGGCTGCCAGGACCAGCGGAATGACGATGGCGATCACCAGGCCCGAACGCCAGCCGATCGACAGGAACGAGACGACAAGCACGATCAGCAGCGCTTCACCGAGCGCTTCCATGAACTCGGCCACCGCATCCTTGACGACGCCCGGCTGATCGGAAATCTGGTTGACCGAGACGCCATAGGGCAGCGCCTCCTCGAAGCGCTTGTAGGTCGCTTCGACGTCCTTGCCGACGTCGGTGACGTTGAAGCCCTTTGCCATGACGACGCCAAGCTGGACGCTGTCGTGACCGTTGAAACGGTATTTGCGCTGATAGGGATCCTCGAGGCCGGAGGTCACCGTGGCGATGTCGCCGAGGCGCGTCACCTGGTTGCCGGCGCGCAGGCGAAGCTCGCGGATGTCGGCCGCCCTGGTGACGTCGCCTTCGACCGAGATGCGCACGGAACGCTGGCCGGTGTCGACCGAGCCCGCCGGGTCGACATTGTTTTGGCCCCTGATCGCATTCTGCAGGTCGGTCAACGTCAGGCCGCGTTCGGCAAGCACCTTGGATGAAACGTCGATATAGAGCTTTTCCGGCTGGTCGCCGATGATCACGGCTTTCTCGACGCCGGGCGTCGTCAGCAGCATGTCGCGTGCCTGGATGGCGAATTTCTTCAGCTCGGGATAGCTGTAGCCGTCGCCGCTGATCGAATGCAGGGTAATGAATGTGTCGCCGAATTCGTCGTTGAAATAGGGCCCGAGCAAGCCCTGCGGCAGTTCATTGGCGATATCGCCAACCTTCTTGCGCACCTGATAGAACGCATCCGCGACCTGCGCGGGATTGGTGTCGCCCTTGACCTGCAATGTGATGATGGCGCTGCCGGCGCGGGTGTAGGAGCGGACGAAATCGAGATGCGGCGTTTCCTGCAGCTTGCGCTCGATCTTGTTGACGACCTGGTCCTCCATCTCCTTGATCGAGGAGCCTGGCCAGATCGCCTGGACGACCATGACGCGGAAGGTGAAATCGGGGTCTTCCTTCTGGCCCATGCGCATCAGGCCGAGCGCACCGGCGACGATGATCAGACCGAACAGGAAGCGGGCAATGCTCGGATGGCCGATTGCCCAGCGCGAAAGATTGAAAGACCGCTTTTCATTGGTGTCGATGGTCATCGGCGTCAGTCCATTTCAATTTGATCAACAGAGCACGCGCTTGGCATGCCCACGGAACTTCCGATGTGGGCTTCCGGACGGCGAGGCCTTACCGAGTTGAGAGATCTACATCGCGGTGGGACGCGAGCATCGACGTGGGGGTTACATCGACCTGAGATCTCGACAATCGGGCGCCTGCCGCCCGGAAACCGTGAACTGCCTGGCCGTCAGCGCAAACGGCTGGCAGCGTCATCGGCCGATGCCGACTGTTGCGCTGCATCACCGGTCAGCTTGACTTTCAGATTCTCGGTCATGAACTGCGTGCCGGCGGCGACGACCACGTCGCCCGGCTTAAGCCCGTCGGCGACACTGACGCCGTCGGGGGTGAAGGCGGCGACCTTGACCGGATGCGCATGGACGGTCCCGCCATTGCGGTCCACCGTCCAGACGATCGATTGGCTGTCCTTTTGCGCCAACGCGGCCAGCGGGATCGACACCAGCTGCTGCCGGTTGCCCGCCGCGGCTTCGATGGAGGCGGTCATGCCAAGCAGCACGCGCGCATCATTGGGCAGGCTGACGCGAACTGCAAAGGTGCGCGACTGCGGATCGGCGCTGCCGGCGA
Organism: Mesorhizobium sp.; assembly: GCF_005063415.1. GTDB lineage: Bacteria > Pseudomonadota > Alphaproteobacteria > Rhizobiales > Rhizobiaceae > Mesorhizobium. The sequence continues at coordinate 52,947 of NZ_SUEG01000004.1, read as the reverse complement.
CTTCGCGGACCTTGCCGTCGAGCGTCAGCGCCTCGTCGGACCAGAAGCCGGCCTTGACGGTCTTGCCCGGCTTGAATTCAGCGATATCGGTTTCCGGAACAGCGATCAGGACTTCCTTCTCGCCGTCGATGGCAACGGTCACCACCGGCGTGCCGGAGCCGACCACCTGGCCGACATCGGCGGCAACGGCAGTGACGATGCCGTTCTTGTCCGCCTTGAGATCGGTATAGCGGACCTGGTTCTGGGCCTGGGCAAGCTGCGAGCGGGCGGAGTCGCGCGTGGCGACCGCTTGATTACAAGCGAGCGTCGCCTGCTCGAGCTGCGACTTCGGCGCGAAATTTTTTGCGTAGAGCTGTTCGACGCGCTTGTGCGTAAGCTCGACTGTCTCGACCTGACGGTCGGCAGCATCGAGGCTGGCCTGAGCGCTTCTCACCGAAAGCTCGTAGTCGGTGGGATCGATGCGGGCGAGAACGTCGCCGGGCTTGACGCGGTCACCGATGTCGACAAGGCGCTCGGTGATCTTGCCGTTGATGCGAAAGCCGAGATTCATCTCGGTGCGGGCACGCACCGATCCGGAATAGGAAAGCTGACGGGTATCGCTCGCCTTGGCGATCTCGACCACCTTGACCGGGCGGATGATCTCGGTGACCTCGGCTTTCTCCTGCGAGCAGCCGGCGAGGCCGAGAGCGGCAACGACAATCAGCACCAGGCCGGCGGCCGGTTGCCTGTAGGTGATGGACTTGGACAAAGACACTTTTCGTACTCCCGAACTGTGGGGATGAATTGCCGGTATCGCCGCCCGACGGGCGGCAACGGTCATTTCTTCAAGGCTCTGATGGCAAACTCGGTCAGCTCGTCCGGCGTCGCCCGGTTCTTCTTGGCGAGGCACTGGGCCATCATCTGCGGATGACACAGGCTGATAATGGCGGCGCCGAAACACCGGGACGCGATCACCGGATCCTGATCGACGAACTCGCCGGTGGCTATGCCCTCGCGGATCACTTCCGCGACCAGTTCATGGATGCTGTCGATGTGCTTTTCGATGACGTGCCAGTCGCGCTCGATGGCGACGATGACCATCTCGTGCACCTTCTCCTGGTCGATCATGGTCTCGAGCGTCCACTGATAGTGCGTATGCACATAGCGGCGGAGCTTTTCGCTGGCCGTGCCGGGGCCATGGCAGGCTTCGTAGGTCAACCGGTAGCAGGTCTCGAGCATACGGCCGCAAACCGCCTGGTGGATTTCCACCTTGGAGGCGAAGAAGCGATAGATGTTGGCGGTCGACATGCCGAGTTCGCGCGCTATGTCGGCGACGTTGGTCTTGCCATAGCCGTAGTGGCGGAACAATCGCTCCGCGCAATCCAGGATGCGCGTGACATTTTCCTGGCGGGCAGAATCGGCGGTGGTGTCTAGGGTTTCAAGCATCTCGTTGGCCAAAATTTACGAATGACGAATTTAGAATTTCGTCACTCGTAAATTGAAAACCATCACCTGTCAAGGCGCAATTGTGGCCAGCCGGTGCCGCTGATGACAGATGGTGACATCTCTGGACGGAGTTGGCCCATGAAACGCATATGGTTTTCGCCCGGCGCGCCTGCAACGCCGCCCCGTGTTTTTGACGCAAAGGATTTTGAAAAGATGCTTTCCGAAATCGGTTCCGTTTTCGGATCAGGCGCTAAGGCTGCTTTGCCATCTCCCGCAGCCGGAACTTCTGGATCTTGCCCGTCGAAGTCTTCGGGATTTCCGCGAAGATCACCGCTTTCGGCACCTTGAAGCGGGCGAGCAGCGCGCGGCAGTGCTCGATGATTTCGGCCTCGGTCGCCGCCTTGCCCGGCTTCAGTTCGACATAGGCGACCGGCACCTCGCCCCATTTGTCGTCGGATCTGGCGACAACGCCGCAGGAAGCGACCGCGGGATGCTTGTAGAGCGCCTCCTCGACCTCGATCGAGGAGATGTTCTCGCCGCCGGAGATGATGATGTCCTTGGAACGGTCCTTGAGCTGGATGTAGCCGTCCGGATGCATGACGCCGAGGTCGCCCGAATGGAACCAGCCGCCGGCAAAGGCCTCGTCGCTCGCCTCGCGGTTCTTGAGATAGCCTTTCATGACGATGTTGCCGCGGAACATAACCTCGCCGATGGTCTCGCCGTCGGCCGGCGTCTCTTGCATCGTCTGCGGGTCCATCACCGTCAGGCCTTCGAGCGCGGCATAGCGCACGCCTTGCCTGGCCTTCTTCGCCGCCCTCGCCCCCTTCTCTAGCCGGTCCCACTCGCCATGCCATTCGTTGACGACGGCCGGGCCATAGGTTTCGGTCAGGCCGTAGAGATGCGTGACGGCAAAGCCCGCATCGGCCATGCCCGACAGCACCGCCTCAGGCGGCGGCGCTGCGGCGGTGTTGAAGCTGACGGTCTGCGGGAACTGCCGCTTGTCCTCGTCCCTGGCGTTGATCAGCACCGACATGACGATCGGTGCACCGCACAGATGGGTGACGCCGTGATCGGCTATGGCGTCGTAGATCGGCTTCGGCCGCACCCAGCGCAGGCAGACATGCGTGCCGGCCTGCACGGCAAGCGTCCAGGGAAAGCACCAGCCGTTGCAGTGGAACATCGGCAACGTCCACAGATAAACCGGGTGCTTGCCCATTCCGGCATGGATGGTGTTGGCATAGGCCATGAGTGCCGCACCGCGATGGTGACAGACGACGCCCTTCGGATTGCCTGTGGTGCCGGAGGTGTAGTTGAGCGAGATAGCATCCCATTCATCGTCCGGCATCGACCAGGCGAAATCCTCGTCGCCGTCGGCGACAAACGCCTCATAGTCCAGCGTGCCGATCCGTTCCCCCTTGGGATAGGGCGCATCGGCGGCATAGTCGGGATCGTCGTAATCGATCAGCAGCGGCTTGACCTTGGCCAGCGCCAGCGCTTGCCGAACCACGCCGGCGAATTCGCGGTCGACGATCAGCACCTTGCTTTCGGCGTGATCGAGCTGGAAGGCAATGACGGCGGCATCGAGGCGGGTGTTGAGCGAATGCAGCACCGCCCTGGTCATCGGCACCGCGAAATGCGCTTCCAGCATCGGCGGTGTGTTGGACAGCATAACGGTGACGGTGTCGCCCTTGCCGATACCGCGCTTCGCCAGCGCCGAGGCAAGCCTCAGCGAGCGCTTCCAGAAATCGCGATAGGTCGTGCGCTGGCGGCCATGGATGATGGCGGTCTGGTCGGGAAAGGTTTTTGCCGCCCGCTCGAAATAGGTCAGCGGCGTCAGCGGCTGGTGGTTGGCCGGGTTCCTGTCGAGGTCCTGTTCGTAAGGATTGCCCATCCCGTCCTCCGCAATGTGTTATTAGGCCTTCTTACCACCAGGCTTTGAACACGGTGTCGGATTTGTGCATCGCCGGTCTGTTGCGACCGTCTTTTCGCGATGCAAGTGCCCGCCGTTGGTGAATATCTCATCGAAGCCACCTCAACGGTATGCGGCTTCGCCTATCCACCTGGGCGCCCCTACTCGCCTTCACCCTCTGGCCACAAAACATCGATGTCCCGATGTCCTACCACAATGTTCGCCACTCGAAGAAATCGCCATAGTAACGGAAGAAAATCACGTACCCCCTGAAAGCGAACTTCGGACGTCAGGCCGGAGTTCGGGACGAGCACGACCGATCGTCGCAGGCAAGCTCGCCAGATCGCGGCATTTCTGGCGCAACGCATCCACAAAGCGCCGGCCGATCAACAGGCTGCCGCTTTGGCCGGTGATGTATTCAAGGATATTGACCAACTCTGTCTGTACCGACGGCAGCATGCGCAGCCGCGGCACCCCTAAGAGCCTTTTCTTGCGAGCTGCTTGGCCTTGGCTTCCAAGGCCGCGTCAATATCCTGCTCGGTGGCCTCGCCGCCCTCGGCGAACGACTTGTCCACCATGGCACGCAGCGCCTTCAACTTTTCCTCGCGCTCTTCGACCAGGCGCAGGCCCTCACGCACGACTTCGCTGGCAGAGCCGTAGCGGCCGCGTTTGACGATATTGGACACGAAGGTTTCCCATCGCTCTCCCAATGATACGTTCATTCTCGGATCTCCTGTCTGATCGAATGGTACCGCAATAACAATAAATGTGCAATTACTGACATCGGCAATGCTCCCATGCCATATCATGCCTCCTCTCTCAATTTGACTTTTGTCGAGAGCCGTGAATAATGTCAGCGAGGAGATGGCATGGCGATCCGACCGGCAGAACAGCTTATCCACAAGGCCGCATGGCTTTACTATGCACACGGCCTACGCCAGGACCAAGTGGCCAGCCAGCTCAAGATTTCCCGTGCCTCGGTGGCCATGTATCTGCGCAAGGCGCGCGAGACCGGCATCGTCAACATCTCGACCTCGACCCAGCTTTTCACCGACGACGTGCTGGCACGCAAGCTGGAAGACGCGCTGCAACTCGACGCCGTCTGGATCGCGCCGGAAAACGGCTATGTCGCCGACCCTTCGACCGACCTCGCGGTGCTGGCGGCAAGCGTCTTTCTCGAACTGGTCAGGAAGGGCGACCGCATCGGCGTCGCCTGGGGACGAACGATCTACACGATCGCGGACATCATGTCCTATGCCGATCTGCAGGACGTCACGGTGGTGCAGCTCTGCGGCAATCTGGGCGCCCCCTATTCGTACCGGCCGGACCAATGCACCATGGAGATCGCGCGCCGGCTCAATGCCAAGGGGCTGAATTTTTACGCGCCGCTGGTGCTGACGACGGAAGAACTGGCTCGCGGCCTGCGCGCCGAGCCGGTGATCCGCGAGCAATTGTCGGGTATCGGTGACTGCGACCTGGCGCTATACTCGGTTGGCTCGGTGGATATCGACAGCCATTTGGTCAAATGCGGCGCGCTGACCGAGAGCGAAATGGCTGCATTGCGCAAAGCGGGTGCGGCCGGCGTCATTGCCGGGCAGATCATCGACGCCCAAGGCCAGGCGCTCGACTGCAGCTACAACCGCCGGCTGATTTCGGCAGAGCTGTCATCGTTGCGCAGCATCGAAAAGCGCCTTGTGGTGGTGCAGGAGGACAGCAAGTTCGAACCGCTCGTCGCGGCGATCGCCGGCGGGCTCTGCACCCATCTCGTCGTCGGCGCGCGCATGGCGCGACGGCTGCTCGACCATGCCGGAGCAGCAGCAGAAAAGGTCGCCTGATACCTAGTTTCAGCCGCCGACGTATTGTCATCAAGGCGTCGCGGAATTCCTGTTCACAACAAAAGAGAAATCGGACGAAGCTGACATGAAGAACCTGTGGAATGACGGCAACGCGGAGAAGCTGGTCGCCGACTATGCAAAGAAGGGTGTGGCCCGCGATCTGGCGCTGCGCGTCTACACGACCAGGCTTCTGGGCGGCGAGCCGCGGCTCGTCCTGCATGGCGGCGGCAACACCTCGTGCAAGACCAGGGCCACCGATCTCGTCGGCGACGAATGGGACGTGCTCTGCGTCAAGGGCAGCGGCTGGGACATGGGCGTCATCGAGCCGCAAGGCCTGCCGGCGGTCAAGCTCGGCGCGCTGTTGAAGGCGCGGCCGCTGAAGAAGCTCTCCGACGAGGACATGGTCGCGCTGCAGCGGGCGAACCTCATCGATCCGTCCTCGCCCAATCCGTCGGTCGAGACGCTGCTGCACGCCTTCCTGCCGCACAAATTCGTCGACCACACGCATTCGACCGCAATCCTCGCCTTCGTCGACCAGGAGGACAGCGAGGCGCTGAGCCGGAGGGTGTTCGGCGAAAAGATGGGCTTTGTGCCTTACATCATGCCGGGGTTCGATTTGGCGAAGGCGGCCGCCGATGTTTTCGACGCCGATCCGACGGTCGAAGGCCTGATCCTCGACAAGCATGGCATTTTCACCTTCGGCGACGATGCCAAGCAGGCCTACGACCGGATGATCCATTACGTGAACGTCGCCGAGGATTTCATCGCCAGCCAAGGCAAGCCGCGCACCGAAAAGGTGGCCCTGCCGGCCAGGCTGACGAAGCCCGCGGAGATTGCGCCGATGCTGCGCGGCGCGGTGGCGGTGGCGCGCGGCGAAGGCCGCTTCGACCGCATGATCAGCGATTTCCGCACCTCGGATGCGATCGTCGACTTCATCAATTCGGCAAAAATTGCCGACTATGCCGGGCGCGGCGTCTCCACACCCGACCTGTCGATCCGCATCAAGACCGGACCGATGGCACTGCCGGCGCCCGACGCTGACAAGCTCGGCGACTACAAATCCGTCATCCGCCAGCATGTCGAGGCGTTCGCCAAGGACTATCGCGCCTATTTCGAAATCAACGATGCGCTCGACGACGTGAAGCGCACCATGCTCGACCCGATGCCGCGGCTGACGCTGGTGCCGGGCCTCGGCATGTTCGGCCACGGCCGCACGCTGAAGGACGCGAAGATCGCCTCCGACGTCGGCGAAATGTGGATCGAGGCGGTACGCGGCGCCGAAACCGTCGGCGATTTCCGCCCGCTCTCCAAAGCCGACCTGTTCCCGCTCGAATACTGGTCGCTGGAACAGGCCAAGCTCGCCGCCAACAAGCCGAAGCCGCTGACCGGCCAGGTGGTGCTGGTCACCGGCGGCGCCGGCGCGATCGGTGCTGCCACGGCAAAGCTGTTCGCCGACAACGGTGCCCATGCCGTCGTCGTCGATCTCGATGCGGCTAGGGCTGCCGAGGCGGCAAAAAACGCCGGCAACGGTTCGATCGGCATTGGTGCCGACATCACCGATCCGGCGCAGATGCGCGCTGCGTTCGACAAGGCGGTCGCCGTCTACGGCGGCCTCGACATTCTCGTCTCCAATGCCGGTGCTGCCTGGGAGGGCCGGATCGGCGAGCTCGACGACGTCACCTTGCGCAAAAGCTTCGAACTCAATTTCTTCGCCCACCAGTCGGCGGCGCAGAATGCCGTGCGCATTATGCTGGAGCAGGGCACCGGCGGCGTGCTGTTGTTCAACACCTCCAAGCAGGCGGTCAATCCGGGGCCGAAGTTCGGCGCTTATGGCATTCCCAAGGCGGCAACGCTGTTTTTGTCCAGGCAATATGCGCTCGACTACGGCGCGAATGGCATCCGCTCCAATGCCGTCAACGCCGATCGCATCCGTTCTGGGCTTTTGACCGACGCCATGATCGCCAGCCGCTCGGGCGCGCGCGGCGTGTCGGAGAAGGAGTACATGTCCGGCAACCTGCTCGGGCAGGAAGTGACGGCCGAAGACGTCGCTCAGGCCTTCCTGCATCACGCGCTGGCCGAGCGGACCACAGCCGATGTGACGACGGTCGACGGCGGCAACATCGCGGCGGCGTTGAGGTAGATCTAAACACCGGACCAACAAAAAGAGCGGCCCGCGAGCCGCTCTTTTCCTTTGCCGATAGCGAAAGACTACTTCGCGTTCGGGTTCGGCATCCAGGCCGGCATCGCGACATCGGCATGGGCGAATTGCGGCAGCTTGGCCGAGAGGTCCTCCATGTTCTTGATGTCCTTGTCGATCAGATCCTTCTGAGTGATCAGCGTCGGCGGCACGATGACGTTGTGGCCGGGATCTTCGCCGGCCAGAAGCTGCGCCAGCGCACGCACGGATACCTGACCGACGACGGCCGGGTTGGTGGCGGCGGTTGCCGCCCAGGCGCTGTCCGGCTCGCGCATCGCGGCGATGTCCGAGGTCGAGATGTCGGCCGAATAGATCTTGATGTCCTTGTTCAGCCCGGCCTCGTCGACGGCGATCTTCACGCCCTTGGCGAATTCGTCATAGGGCGCGAACATCACCTTGATGTCGGGATGAGCCGACAACACCGAGCGAGCCTGGTTGGCGACCGAATTGGCGATCGGATTGTCGAGCGTGCCGAACATGGCGGCTTCGTTGATGCCCGGATATTTCTTCTTGAATTCGACCCAGGTCTCGTTGCGGCGGTCGAGCGGCGCGATGCCGGCGACATAGACATAGCCGGCCTTCCAGCTCTCGCCATTGTCCTTGACGGCCTGTTCGAGCGCCAGGCGCGCGAGGTCGCGGTCGGATTGCTCGATCTGCGGGATCTTGGGGTTTTCGACATTGACGTCGAAGGCGACGACCTTGATGCCGGCGTCGACCGCGCGCTGGGCGGCGTCCTTCATCGATTCCGTCAAGCCGTGCTGGATGATGATGCCCTGGACGCCGAGCGCGATGGCCTGGTCGACCATGTCCGCCTGAAGCGCCGCGTCCTGGCGGCTGTCCAGCACGCGCAAGTCGACGCCGAGCGCCTTGGCCTGCGCCTCGACACCGGACAGATACGCCTGGAAGAAGTCGCCGGTCGAGAGATAGCGGACCAGCGCTATCTTGACGGCGCCCGGCTTGTCGAACGGCGCCGGCCTGTCCTGCGCCATTGCCGGCAACTGCATCAGCAATGTTGCGCCGGCAAGCCCGAGCGCTGCCTTCCCCAAAAGTCTTCTTGTGATGTTCACGTCGCTTCCTCCACTTGTTGAACCCAAAATGTAACCGGTCAAACCTATCTCCTGCCCCTGCCGGACAGGGCGAAGGTGAAGACAAGGGCGACCACGAGAACCACGCCCTTGACGAAATCCTGCGTGTAGTAAGGCGCGTTCATCATCGTCAGGCCCTGCAGCAGCACGCCGACAAACACCGCGCCGACAGCCGTGCCGAAGGCGTTCGGCTTGGCGGCGCCGAGAACCGCGTAACCGATGAGTGCCGCAGCCACCGCGTCGAGCAACAGATTATTACCCGAGGCGATGTCGCCGCGTCCAAGGCGGGCAGCGAGCAAAATGCCGCCGATCGAGGCAAAAACTCCCGAAATCACATAGGCCCAGATTTTGTATGCCTTGACAGGCGCGCCGGCGAGTTCGGCAGCGCGTTCGTTGCTGCCGACCGCATACATCATGCGCCCGAAACGGGTGTATTCGAGAAAGAACCAGATCAGCACCGCCAGCACGAGCAGGACGACGACCGACACCGGAATGAGGTTCGGGATGAAGAAGTCGAAGCGATGGCGGCCAAGCGCCAGAAAGGCGGCGCCAAAACTGCCGTTGGCAACCGAGCCGTCCGGCATGGTCATGCCGGTGGCGATCGAACGGCCCTCGGTCGGTATGCGCTGCAGACCGACAAGCAGGAACATCATGCCGAGCGTCGCCAAAAGGTCCGGCACCCGCATATAGACGATCAGCCAGCCATTGATCAGGCCGACCACGGCGCCGATCACAAGACAGACGACGACCGCCACGACGGCGTTCTGCTCCAGCACCACCATAACATAGGCAGCCGCCATCATGGCGCTGGTGGCGACAGAGCCGATCGACAGGTCGAAGCCGCCGACGACCAGAGTGGCGGTGACGCCGAGGGCCAGAACGCCGGTGATGGCGACCGACTGGAAGATGAAGACAGCACTTTGCGGTGAGACGAAGCCGTCGGCGGCGATGGCGAAATAGGCGATCAACCCGAACAACAGGACGATGAAGCCATAGCGGATGGCATTGTCGCGCAGGATCATTCAGCGCTCCCGCATGCTGGCAACGTCTTCACCCAACCTGAACTCATGCCCTCTCCATTCCAATTCTCATCGTCTTCCCGCCCTCAGGCTGCGCTGTGCAACGGCCCGCCCGCCACTTCGGCCAGCAGACGCTCGAGATCGATATCGGTGTTGCGGTGCTCGCCGACGATCGTCTGCTCCGACATCACCAGAATGCGGTCGGCCGTCTCCAGGGCTTCATCGAGTTCGGTGACGAACAGCAGCGTCGCGCGGCCGCTGGCGCTGGCCCGCAGCTTGGCGGCGATGTCGCGCCTGGCCGAAATGTCGACGCCCTGGAACGGCTCGTCGAGGATGAAAAGCCTTGCGCCCTGCGACATCCAGCGGGCGACCATCACCTTCTGCTGATTGCCGCCGGAAAGGGCGGACATCTCGTCCTTTTCCGAGCGGCAGACGATGCCCAGTTCCTGGATCTGCTGGCGGGCAACGGCGCGTTCGATGCGGCGCTTGAGGACGCCGAGACGCGACATGCGCCTGTGGAACGGCAGGCTGATATTCTCCTGGATGTTGAAGTCGCCGACGATGCCGTTTTCGCCGCGGTCCTTGGCGACGAGAAACACACCGGCGGCGACCGCTTCGCCGGTCGACTCCGGCGCATAGGGTTTCCCGTTCAGCATCATGGTGCCAGCCAACGGTTGGCGCAGGCCGAACAGCGTCTCGGCGAGCGCGGTCTTGCCGACGCCGACAAGGCCGGTGATGGCAACGACCTCGCCGTCGCCGAGCGTCAGCGAAATCGGCCGGGCGCCTTCTGCAATCCGCAACCCGTCCGTGGCAAAAATTGCTTTGGCCGAATTCCTGGCGACGATCCGCTCGAGCTGGATCTTGCGGCCGAGCATGGCGTTGACCGCACCTTCGTAATCCAGCGGCTTCTTGTCGAAGATGCCTGAGATAACCCCATCGCGCATCGAAATGATGCGATCAGCAAGCCGCCTGATGTCAGACATACGGTGCGAAATGTAGAGAATGGCCACGCCTTGCTGGCGGAGCCGGTCGAGCAATGCGAACAGCCGGTCGGCCTCGGCACTGGACAGCGAGGAGGTGGGCTCGTCGAGGATCAGAACTTTCGGCCGGTGTGCCATGGCGCGGGCGATCGCCACCATCTGGCGGTCGGCCAGAGAGAGATCGCTGATCCGGGCCTTGAGGTCGATGGCCAGTCCCATGCGGTCGGCCACCGCCTTTGCCTCGCGACGCACCCGGCCTGGATTGAACAGGGTCGGCACGCCGCTGCCGCTCAACCTGTCGAGGGTAAGATTGGTGGCGACGTCAAGGTCTGCGACGACACCGTCATTGATGTTCTGGTGGACGGTAACGACACCGGCGCGGATCGCCTCCGCCGGCGTTTTCGGGTCGAAGTCATGACCGGCAAGCGACATCGAGCCGCCGCCATGGTCGTAGACGCCACTGATGATCTTGACGAGGGTGGATTTGCCGGCACCGTTGGCGCCCATCAGCACGGTCACTTCGCCGGCATGCAATTCGAGCGAGACGCCGCCAAGCACCTCGATATGGCCAAAGGATTTCCTCAGGCCGTCGACGCGGAACACGGCATCATTGCCCATTCGTTCCTCCCTGACCGTGACGCTATGGGCTCTATCGGCAATTGTCAACACGATTGACAATTGCCAGAAGGCTTCCTAGCTTGGCCCGACCGCGTTGGCTCCGCTATCATCGGAGCACATGAGCGGGAGGTGAGGATGACTGGGAAATCGCCGTTCGAAGCACTGTCGGTCGAGACGCTGGCGGGCCGTCTCGGTGCCAACGGGCCCCTGTGTTCGCAGATCGGCAAGAATACGAGCCAGTGGAAGGTTCGCGAAGTCGGCGACGGCAATCTAAACCTTGTGTTCATTGTCGAGGGTGCTGAGGGTGCGGCCGTGGTCAAGCAGGCCCTGCCCTACGTCCGGCTGGTCGGCGACAGCTGGCCGCTGCCGTTGAAGCGTTCCTTCTTCGAATATCATGCGCTGACGCGGCAACAGGCACGGGCGCCGGGTTCGGTGCCTGAGATCTACCACTTCGATGAAGGCCAGGCGCTGATCATCATGGAGTATCTGTCGCCGCATATTATCTTGCGGCGGGCGCTGATCGAGGGCCGGCAACTGCCCAACATCGCGAGAGACATCGGCTTGTTCATGGCCCGCACGTTGTTTCGCGGCTCCGACCTCAGCATGGCGACCAAGGACCGCAAGGCCGATCTGGCGCTGTTCGCCGACAATGTCGAACTCTGCGACATCACCGAGAACCTGGTTTTCTCGGATCCGTATTTCGATGCCAAGATGAACCGGCACACCAGCCCACAGCTCGATGACATCGTCGCCGAGCTGCGCGCCGACCGCGACCTCAAGGTCGAGGCGCAGCGTATGAAGCACATCTTCGCCGCCAATGCCGAGACGCTGCTGCATGGCGACCTGCATTCCGGCTCGATCATGATCACCGACACCGAAACGCGGATGATCGACCCCGAATTCGCCTTCTACGGGCCGATCGCCTTCGACGTCGGCATGCTGCTCGCCAATTTCTGGATGGCGTTCTTCTCGCAGCGCGGCCATGAACAGGGCGGAAGCCGCGACGCCATGCGCGACTATCTGCTCGGCGTTACGGTCGAGACATGGTCGGTGTTTCGCGCCGAGTTCTCGCATCTGTGGCGGACCGAGCGTACCGGCATGCTCTACCAGAAGAGCCTGTTCGAAGATCAGGACGACAGGCTTGGCGCCGAGCAGGCGCTAGACCACATGCTGCAGTCGATCTGGACCGATCTGCTCGGCTTTGCCGGCGTCGAGGTTCACCGGCGCATTCTCGGCCTTGCCCATAATGCTGATTTCGAGACCATTGCCGATCCGGATCTGCGCGCCAGATGTGAAGCAAAGGCGCTGAAATTCGGCCGTCACCTCGCCGTCAACCGGCGCCAGATCCACAGCATCGACGAGGTCAACCAGTTGGCCGCGCTGATCGAACGGGAGAGCAAGACTTGAACGTCGGCGACCGCCACTACCGCACCATCTGGCCGAGTGACGACGGGCGTTCGGTGGAGATCATCGACCAGCGTTGGCTGCCGCATGATTTCCGCATCGAAAAGATCGATACCGTCGCCGGCATCGCCACGGCAATCCGCGACATGTGGGTGCGCGGGGCGCCACTGATCGGCGTCACCGCGGCCTATGGCGTCGCCATGCAGATGGCCGACGATCCGTCGGATGCGGCGCTCGACGCCGTCTGGGCAACCTTGCACGAAACGCGCCCGACGGCGATCAATCTGCGCTGGGCGCTGAACGAAATGCAGCGCTTCCTGCTGACGCTTCCCCTGGCAGAGCGTGCCGCGGCTGCCTATCGGCGTGCCGGCGAGATCGCCGACGAGGATGTCGGCCTCAACCGCGCCATCGGCGCCCATGGGCTCGAAATCATCAAGGCGATCGCGGCGCGCAAGCAGCCGGGCGAACCAGTCAATATCCTGACTCACTGCAACGCCGGCTGGCTGGCCACCGTCGACTACGGCACCGCCACCGCGCCGATCTATCTGGCGACGGAAGCCGGCATTCCAGTCCATGTCTATGTCGACGAAACGCGACCCCGCAACCAGGGTGCCCAATTGACCGCGTGGGAGATGGCCGGCCACGGCGTGCCGCATACGCTGATCGTCGACAATGCCGGCGGCCATCTGATGCAGCGCGGCCAGATCGACATGGTCGTCGTCGGCACCGACAGGACCACCGCCGACGGCGATGTGTGCAACAAGATCGGTACCTATCTCAAGGCGCTCGCCGCCGACGACAACGACGTGCCGTTCTATGTCGCGCTGCCGTCGCCGACGATCGACTGGACCGTGGGCGACGGGCTGGCCGAAATCCCGATCGAACAGCGCTCGCCCGACGAGGTCTCGCTGGTCTGGGGCAAGACCGCTTCCGGCGAGATCGCCCAGGTCCGCGTATCGCCGGAAGCCACGCCGGCGGCCAATCCGGCCTTCGACGTGACGCCGGCGCGGCTGGTCACCGGCTTGATCACCGAACGCGGTGTCGCTACGGCCTCGCGCGAAGGCCTGAGGGCGATGTTTCCCGAGCGCGGATGATCCGCTTTGCCGGGAGGACGCGCTGCATTTGCCTGATCTCACGATTTCTTGAACACGGCACGGTTAGAAACGCCCGTTGCCTGTCCCACATGGACGGCCGTATGCGTAGCGGCGGGGCGCCCAACGCTCGAAGCCGGGGTTGACCACGGCCCGGCGAGTGAACCAGCGGGATACCGCGATGTCATTCAGACCGTTGCTTGGTGACGGACGGGTTCGGAGCCAGGACGAGAAGTCGGAGCCCCTGCAAACCGCGTCATGGGTCAGCTCCTCGATCGTCTTCGACAACCGGCGATGGGCGTGCCGGGAGGCGGAGCTCCGCTGGACAGCCCCTCATCATCTGATCGTGCTGACCGAAGAAGGCGGCACGTCCCATACATCCATCCGGCACGAGGCAAGATCTCTCTACGACGGAATGGATCGTCCCGGAGCCCTCACCTTCGTCCCGGCAGGCGCGGAGCGACAGGGCTTCTATCGCGATGTAAACCTCTCCTATTCAGCCCTGTGGATCGATCCCAATATCGGGCTTCCCGGATGCGAACGCCTGAGGAACCTGCCGATCCTGGTGAACAAGAAGGACGCGGTCGTCGCCACGCTGCTGAGTTCGCTTCGTGACGAGATGGCACTCGGCCACAAGCCGGACACTGCCTATGTCGAGCATCTGGTCGCCCTCGTCAGTCTCCGCGTGGCCAACCTGAGCCGGGAGCAACAGCGGTCTGTACGTCACGGCTGTCTCAGCCGTCGGGCACTTGGTCGCGTTCGGGATTACATCGATGCACGGATGAATTCCGACATTTCGCTAAGCGAGCTGGCAGCTGTCGCGGGCATGGCCGTCGACAGTTTTGCGCGTCGCTTCAAGGCGACGACCGGCCTTGCACCCTATGCCTATGTGATCGAGGAAAGGGTGCGGCGAGCGGAGGCGCTGCTACGCGAAACGGGTTTGTCGATCGGTGTCATTGCCTTTCGGCTCGGCTTTTCAAGCCAGAGCCACTTCACCACGACCTTCCGACGTCTAAGGGGCATGACGCCTCGTGCCTATCGGGTGAATTCTTCTCCAGAATCCTGATAGTGCCGCCGGTTTCTTGAAAGAAAGCCGCCGCCCGCACTCCCACCTCCAGTGTCGTTGGGTGACAGAACCCGAGGGTTCGCTCGGGTCAAGTTGCCGTCTGCGCTTCATTGCGACTGGGAGATCATGGCGACTGGGAGATCATGCATGGCCAAAACGGACAACAGGAGCGGGCCGACGCGTCGGATGGTGTTGGAGGGCGGTGTTGCGACCGGGGTGCTCCTGGCTACCGGAATACCGGTTGACGCGGAGCCGGCCGAGACGGTCACGGCGGCTGCATCGTCCTCGCCGGTACCGACGATGACGATGTCGTTGCGGATCAACGCGAAGGATCTTGCCATCGAGCTCGACCCGCGGACGACACTGCTCGACGCCCTGCGCAACCATCTTGGCCTCACCGGCTCGAAGAAGGGCTGCGACCACGGCCAGTGCGGCGCATGCACGGTGCTTGTCGATGGACGCCGGATCAATTCCTGCCTGACGCTTGCCGCAATGCATGAAGGCGACGAGATCACCACGGTCGAGGGCCTTGCCGTAGGCGACCGGCTGCATCCGGTCCAGGCCGCCTTCATCGCCCGCGATGGTTTCCAGTGCGGCTACTGCACGCCAGGCCAGATCTGCTCGGCGGTTGGCATGCTGGGCGAGGCGCGGGCCGGCTGGCCAAGCCATGCGAGCGCCGACGTGGCAGCGGCTTCCGTCGCTCTCAGCGATGCCGAGATCCGCGAGCGGATGAGCGGCAACATCTGCCGTTGTGCCGCCTATCCGAACATTGTCGCTGCAATCCGCGACGCGGCAGAGGAGGCATGAGCAATGCAGTCCTTCACTTATGAACGTGCAACGAGTGCAGAGCAGGCGGCCGCCGCGGTCGCGGCCCGGTCGGACGCCAAGTTCATCAGCGGCGGCACCAACCTGCTCGACCTGATGAAGCTCGAGATCGAGCGCCCAGCACATCTCGTCGACATCAGCCGGCTGCCGCTGGGTCGGATCGAGGAGACAGCGGAAGGCGGGCTTCGGGTCGGCGCCCAGGTCCGCAATAGCGATCTCGCCGCCGACCCGCGGGTGAGGTCGCGCTACCCTATGCTCACGCAAGCGCTGCTGGCGGGAGCGTCCGGCCAGATACGCAACAAGGCCTCGACCAGCGGCAATCTCCTGCAGCGCACGCGCTGCCCCTACTTCTACGACCGCAACATGCCTTGCAACAAGCGCCAGCCGGGTTCAGGCTGCGCGGCGCTTCAGGGCTTCAACCGCATGCACGCCGTACTCGGCGCGAGCGAAGCATGCATCGCGGTCCATCCCTCCGACATGGCGGTCGCCATGTCCGGGCTCGACGCCAGGATCGAGACCGTCTCGCCCGGCGGCGAGACCCGCACGATCCCGATCGGCGATTTCCATCGATTGCCCGAGACGATGCCCCATGTGGAGACCGTGCTCGGCCACGGCGAAATGGTCGTCGCGGTTGCCCTGCCGCCGCCGCCACCCGGCCGGCAGCTTTACCGCAAGGTGCGCGACCGTGCTTCCTACGCCTTCGCGCTGGTGTCGGTGGCAGCAATCGTCGAGAAAGGCGGCGATCGTATCCGAAGTGCTCGGATCGCCATGGGCGGCGTGGCAGCGAAGCCCTGGCGCGCGACCGAGGCGGAGCGCACGCTCGCAGGAGCGTCGGCGTCCGACGGTGCCTTTACCGACGCGGCCGAAGCCGCGCTCGCCGGAGCCGTCGGGCATGGCGCCAATGAATTCAAGATCCCGCTAGCGAAACGGACGATGCGGCACACGCTCGCTGCTGCCATCGAACGTGCATGAGGTGATGCAATGACAGAGACGACGACCTCCGGGAACCGTCCTCCCGAAACACGCAATGGCATCATCGGGAGGCCGATCGACCGCATCGACGGTCCGCTCAAAGTGACGGGCAATGCCACCTACGCTTACGAGAATGAGCTGGATGGTACAGTCTATGGCTATGTTCTCGGCGCCGCCGTCGCCAAGGGCCGCATCGCCGAGATCGACACGGCCGAAGCCGAACGGGCGCCGGCAGTGCTGCTCGTCATGACGCACCGCAATGCGCCGGCCCAGCCGAATTTTGGCCCAACGGTCACGCCGACGGTGCCGGAGGTCTTCACGCGCGCCCGGCCCGCGCTCAACAGCGATCGGGTGCGGTATTACGACGAGCCGGTCGCGCTGGTCGTTGCGGAGACGTTCGAGGCGGCACGCGCTGCTGCGGGCCTCATCAGAGTACGCTACGACGAGGAGCCGGGCCTCTACGATCTACCGGGACATATCGCCGACGCCTACGCGCCAAAGCGGACCAATGCCGGCTTCGAGACCGACAGCGTGGTCGGCGACTTCGAGCGCGCCTTTGCGACGGCGCCGATCAAGATCGATGCCACTTACGGGACCCCCTTCGAACATCACAATCCGATGGAGCCGCATGCGACGCTTGCTGCCTGGTCAGCTAACGAGCTGACGATCCGTACATCGGCGCAAACCCTCGCGAACTTCCGGGCGGGGGTCGCCAGCACGCTTCGCATCTCGCCCGAGCGAGTGCGCATCGTCAGCCCCTTCATCGGCGGAGGCTTCGGCTCCAAGCTGATTGCCCATGCCGACACGATCCTGGCCGCACTTGCAGCGCAGGTGCTGCAGCGCCCCGTGAAGATCGCGCTGACGCGACAACAGATGTTCGCCAATGCCGGTCATCGCGCAGAGATGGTCCAACAGGTACGTCTCGGCGCGGACACCGACGGGCGGCTCACCGGGATCGCGCACGATGTCTGGTCCGCAACGTCCAGCTTCGAGGAGTACTGCGAACAAACGGCAGTTTTTGCGCGCTCGCTCTATGCGGCGCCGAACCGTCTCACTCGCCATCGCCTGGTTCCGCTGGACATCAACCGCGGCGAATGGATGCGCTCGCCCGGCGAAGCGCCCGGCATGCTGGCTTTCGAATGCGCCATGGATGAGCTCGCCGAGCAGGTCGGTCTGGACCCGATCGAACTCAGGATCCGCAACGAACCGGCACAGGATCCCGAGCGCGGCGTGCCGTTCTCCACCCGTAATCTCGTCGCCTGCATGGTGGAAGGCGCCCGCCGTTTCGGCTGGGAGCGGAGAAACCCGACACCGGGCCGAACCCGGGACGGCCGCAAGCTTATCGGCCACGGCATGGCGGCAGCGATCCGTCCGAACTACATCGGCGCGGCGATGGCGCGAGTTGGGATCGACCGGGACGCTCGGGTTACAGCGCGGCTCGACATGACCGATATTGGGACCGGCACCTATACGATCCTGACCCAGATTGCCGCCGAGAGCCTCGGCCTGCCGATCTCGTCCGTCAAGGTGGAGCTCGGCGACAACCGCTTCCCGCGTACCGCTGGCTCCGGCGGGTCCTGGGGCGCAGCAAGCGCGGGTTCGGCCTTGTATAATGCGTGCAACGTCCTCAAGAAACAGATCCTGGAGGCGGCGCAGTCGAGCGAGGCCTCGCCGTTGCGCGGCGCGAACGCCACCGAGGCAAGCTTTGCCGATAGCGAGGTCAGGATCGGCCAGCGATCGGCGAGCCTGGCCGATCTCATAGGGAGGGTCTCTCCCGACGGGTTCGAGGCCGAAGGCTCCGTAGCCGCGGGCGCCACCACCCAGTCTTACAAGGCTTATTCGCAGCATTCCTATGGCGCGCATTTCGCCGAGGTCGCTGTCGATTGCGATACCGGTGAAATCCGCATGCGCCGGATGCTGGCAGTGATCGGCGCGGGGCGTATCCTCAACGCCAAGACCGCGCGCTCGCAAATCATCGGCGGCATGACCTGGGGGATCGGTGCAGCGCTGATGGAGCAGACGGTGCTCGACCCGCGCTACGGCCACTTCGTCAATCACGATCTTGCCGAGTATCATGTGCCGGTCAACGGCGACGTCCCCGCGATGGAGGTCGTCTTCCTCGAGGAAGACGACGACAAGGCCAATCCGCTTGGCGCGAAGGGCCTCGGCGAACTCGGCGTGTGCGGTGCGGGGGCTGCTGTCGCCAACGCCGTTTACAACGCGACCGGCGCGCGGGTGCGTGAATTTCCCATCACCTTGGACAAGGTGCTGCCGGCCTTGCCCATGATCGCCATTTGATGCTGCAATTTATCAGCGCCTCCCTCGCCCTCAAGGGTACTAAGTCGGAACGGATGGCTATTTCTGCGCCATCGACGACGACGCCGGTGGTTGACAGCGCTTTCCGGCCCTTCCATACAAACGCCGTCAATGTTCTCAGGGCGGGGTGAAAGTCCCCACCGGCGGTAAGGGTCTCGGCCCAAGCCCGCGAGCGCTTTCCGGTTAGCCGGAGGGGTCAGCAGATCCGGTGTGATTCCGGAGCCGACGGTCACAGTCCGGATGGAAGAGAACGAATGGAAGACGGTCCGCTCTCGCGGTTCGGACTCTATATCGTGCGTCCTGATTCTGGTTCGAAACGGAAGGATGGACCCATGAATCAGCATTCCCAGAAAAGCTATGAAACGATCCGCGTTGCCGTCATTCGGGCGCGCTGGCACGCCGATATCGTCGACCAATGCGTTGAAGCATTCGAGGCGGAACTGGCGGTTCTCGGAGAGAAACGCTTTGCCGTCGATGTCTTCGATGTGCCGGGCGCCTATGAGATTCCCCTGCATGCAAAAACGCTTGCCGAGACCGGCCCCTATGCCGCTATCCTCGGCGCCGCGTTCGTCGTCAATGGCGGCATCTACCGGCATGAATTCGTGGCAAGCGCGGTCATCGACGGCATGATGACCGTGCAATTGTCGACTGGCGTGCCGGTGCTTTCGGCGGTGCTGACGCCGCACAACTACCATGACAGCGCGGACCATCATCGCTTCTTCTTCGAACACTTCCAGGTCAAGGGCAAAGAGGCGGCCAGTGCCTGCGTGCAACTGCTGGCGGCACGCGAACGCATCGCGGCGTGAAATCTCCGTCGCCGGGTGGAAATCCCGGTAAGGCGCTGTAGTATCTCACGAAAACTAGGGAGGATGCCGGTGCAGACCAAGAAGATCATCAATGACGGCAACCGCACGGTCGACGAGATGCTGGAAGGCATCCTGGCCGCGCATCCCCGCCATCTTAAAAGCGCGGAGGGAAGTCCGCGCTCCATCATCGCCCGCGACGGACCGCGCCAAGGCAAGGTCGGCCTCGTCATCGGCGGCGGCTCGGGCCACGAGCCGACCTTCCTCGGCTTCGTCGGCAAGGGACTGGCCGACGCCGCGGCCATCGGCAATGTCTTCGCCTCGCCGCCGCCGGACCCGATCCTTGAATGCGCCAAGGCGGCCAGCGGCGGCGCCGGCGTACTGTTCATGTATGGCAACTATGCCGGCGACGTGATGAACTTCGACATGGCCGCCGAAATGGCGGCAATGGACGACATCGAGGTGCGCACCGTGCTGACCATCGACGATGTCGCCTCGGCACCACGCGACCAGAGGCAGAAGCGACGTGGCGTCGCCGGCAACTTCTTCATCTTCAAGGCCGCCGGTGCCGCCTGCGACCAGATGCTGTCATTCGATGAATGCGAGCGTATCGCCAGGAAGGCCAACGATCAGACCTTCACCATGGGCGTGGCGCTGTCGCCCTGTTCGCTACCGCAGACCCGCCGGCCCAATTTCGAGATCGGACCGGACGAGATGGAGATCGGCATGGGCATCCATGGCGAACCAGGCATCGCGCGCGGAAAATTGAAAACCGCCGACGAGATCACCGACGAGATGCTGGACAAGATCCTCGACGAGATGACGCCGGCACGCGGTGACAAGGTCGCGGTGCTGGTCAATTCGCTCGGCTCAACGCCGCTGATGGAACTCTACATCATAAACCGGCGGGTCAAGCAGAGGCTCGACGACATCGGCGTTTCCGTCCACGCGACCTGGGTCGGCAATTACTGCACCTCGCTCGAAATGGCCGGCGCCTCGGTGACGCTGATGCATCTCGACGGCGAGTTGCAGGCGATGTTCGACCATCCTTGCGACTGCGCCATGTTCCGTGCCGGCTGAGAGGGCATCATGACCTCGATCGACTCAGTCGGCTTGAAAAGAATGTTCGATGCGATCGCGGCGGCGATCGACGCCGACAAGGACCGGCTCTGCCGGCTCGACGGCGTCATCGGCGACGCCGACCATGGCATCGCCATGGCACTAGGCTTCACTGCTGCGCGCGATGCACTGGCGCAACTCGACCTCGCGGCGACCGAGCCGACGGCGCTGCTCAACACCGCAGCAAAGTCGTTCCTCAACGCCGTCGGCGCCTCGTCAGGCCCGCTCTATGCGACCGCCTTCATGCGCGCTGCCGCCGCCGTCAAAGGCAAGGCAATTCTGGAGGACACTGACATCATCGCCATGCTCCGGGCGATGGCGCAAGGCATCCAGGATCGCGGCAAGGCCGAGCTCGGCGAAAAGACCATGGTCGACGCCTGGCTGCCGGCGGCCCAAGCAGCGGGTGTCGCGCAGGAAGCCGGCAAGGGCCTGTCCGAGAGCCTGGAGGCTGCACTTGCGGCGGCGGAACGGGGAGCCGAGGCGACCAAGGACATGATCGCCGCCAAGGGCCGCTCATCGCGGCTCGGCGAGCGCTCGCTCGGGCATATGGACCCCGGCGCCGCATCGGCCGTGACGATCATCAGGGCGATGCGGAACGGTCTGGTCTAACCCCGCTTCGCCGCGTCGAGCCTGTCGATGGCCTGGACATTGCCGGCCGATGGTCCCTTCTCATCGAATTCCGATGCGAGCCAGGCGTCGACGATCGACTTGGCCAATTCCGGGCCGATGACGCGGGCGCCCATGGTGATGATCTGGGCGTTGTTGGATTTTGCAGCGCGCTCGGCCGAATAGGTGTCGTGGGTGAGTGCAGCGCGAATGCCGGGCACCTTGTTGGCGGATATGGATACGCCGATGCCGGTGCCGCAAAACAGGATGCCGCGGTCGTTCTCGCCGTCCAGGATGGTCTGGGCGAGCTTCTGCGACAGGTCGGCATAGTAGCCCGCCTGGCTGAGATCGCTGACCATGAGGCCGGGCTTGGTGGCGAGGTGAGCGGCAATGACGTCGAGCAGCGGCTTGCCGGCGCTGTCGGCTCCAATGGCTATTTTCATGTTCGGTTTCCTTCCTGTTCGATGCTTCAGATCGCCGCCGAGGCGCGTTTGAGGATGTCCATATAGCCTTCCGCCTGCCAGGCGGAACGGCCGATGAACAAGCCGTCGATATGAGACTGTCCGATCAGTTCGGCGGCATTTTGCGGATTGACGCTGCCGCCATAAAGCACCGGCGGCACTGCCGGCAGCAGTTCGCTGGCGATTTTCTTGATCAGCGCCTGCTGTCTGCCGGCATAGTCCGAACTGGCCGGCACGCCTTTGTCGCCGATCGCCCAGACCGGCTCATAGGCAAACAGGATCGTCGCCGCCTTGGCGGCGCCTTCGAGAAACTGCAGCGCGCCGTGCACCTGCAAGGCCAACGCCGCATCAGCCTGGCCGCTGTCGCGTTGAGCCAAGGTCTCGCCGACGCAGATGAGTGGCACGAGACCGTGCTTCACCGCCGCCGCAGTCTTCAGCCCGACAGCCTTGTCGGTCTCGCCGAAATGCTCGCGCCGTTCGCTGTGGCCCAACTCTACCATATCAAGTTCGCAGTCTTTCAGCATTACCGGCGAGATCTCGCCGGTCCAGGCGCCGGCGTCGGCCCAATGCATGTTCTGCGCGCCGACCTTGATGCGCGTCGGCGACAGCGCCTTCTTGACCTCGCGGATCGCCGTGAAGGGCGGGATGACGAAAGGCTGGATGCGCTCGTCGAAACCGGGGACGAACTCGGCCAATGCATCGGCGAAAGCCATCGCCTCGGCGAGCGTCTTGTTCATTTTCCAGCTGGTGCCGACCCAGTAAACCATGCGTGCTCTCCTACTCTGCGATCACTGTCAGCGAAACGCCAGCGCCATCCAGCGCCGCGCGCATCTGCGGCTGCGGCTCGCGGCCGGTGAAGACGGTATCGAAAGCCTTGAGATCGGTCAGGAAATGCAAGGCGGTGCGGCCGAATTTCCCATGATCGACCAGCAGATATTTGCGCGCGGCTGCGGCCATCATCAGCCGTTTGGTCTGGACCACTTCCTGATCCTGATGGAAGGCAGAGGCACCATGTATGGCCGATGATGACAGGAAAGCGACATCGGCCCGCAATGATTTCAACGTGTCCTCGGCGAGCAGGCCGAAGAAGCCGTGAAACTTCTTGCTGTATTGGCCGCCGAGCGCAATCAGGTTGATTCCGGCAACGCCCGCCAAATCCTGGATGACAGCCAGGTTGTTCGAGATCACCGTCAGCGGACGCAGATCGGCAAGGTGCCGAGCAACGCCGCCTGCGGTTGAGCCGTCGTCGATAATCACCGTCTGGCCCGGTTCGATCATCGTCACGGCGGCGGCGGCGATGCGCTGCTTTTCATCGCCGGCCAGCCGCTGGCGGTAACGGAAATCGCTCTCGAAAAGGCTGCTCGGCTGGATCGAGGCGCCGCCGCGCACCTTGCGCAGAAAACCGCTTTCCTCGAGCTCGTCGAGATCACGGTGGACAGTCATCTTGGAGACGCCGAAGCGCGAGGCAAGATCGTCGACACTGGCGGTGCCGGTGTCCATCAGAAAATCCATGATGCCTTGCCGGCGGCCGTCACTCTTCATTTCCGCGGCTTCCTCGTGCAACCCGAACGCACATTCCGAGATATAACAGGAAACGTCGCACAGCCACCAAATTTTTTGTGATAATGTTATATCTCTATGAGATATCATGACGCTTCTGGTCGCGTGCTGTAACAAGAATTGCTGCCGGCCGAGCGCCCAGCGGTTGCGGTGCCACGGAAATCCGGCCAGAAGCATCAGGGGCTCGACGACAACCGAACAGCCCGCAAACACTGGCTCGAAACCGGATACGGGAGACTACTGAGTGGCTCGCATCACACTGAGACAATTGCTCGATCATGCCGCCGAATACGGCTATGGCGTGCCTGCCTTCAACATGAACAATATGGAACAGGGCCTCGCTATCATGGAGGCGGCCGAGGAGACCAAATCGCCGGTCATCCTGCAGGCGAGCCGCGGCGCGCGGGCCTACGCCAACGACGTCGTGCTTGCCAAACTGATCGATGCGCTGGTCGAAATCCATCCCGATATCCCGGTCTGCATGCATCTCGACCATGGCAACAACGAAGCCACTTGCGTCACCGCGATCCAACACGGCTTCACTTCGGTGATGATGGACGGATCGCTAAAGGAGGACGGCAAGACGCCCGCCGACTACGCCTATAATTCCGGCATCACCCGCCGCGTCGTCGACATGGCGCATTGGGGCGGCGTGTCGGTGGAAGGCGAGATCGGCGTTCTTGGATCGCTTGAGATGGGCGGCGGCGAGCAGGAAGACGGCCATGGCGTCGAGGGCGTCATCAGCCACGACCAGTTGCTGACCGATCCGGTACAGGCCGAACAGTTCGTGCGCGGCACCCGTGTCGATGCGCTGGCAGTCGCCATGGGCACCAGCCACGGCGCCTACAAGTTCAGCCGCAAGCCGGACGGCGCCGTGCTGGCCATGAACGTCATCGAGGAAATCCACCGCCGCTTGCCGAACATGCATCTCGTCATGCACGGCTCGTCCTCGGTGCCGGAGGAGTTGCAGGAGATCATCAACAAATATGGCGGCCAGATGAAGCCGACATGGGGCGTGCCGGTCGAGGAGATCCAGCGCGGCATCAAGCATGGCGTGCGCAAGATCAATATCGATACCGACAACCGCATGGCGCTGACCGGCGCGATCCGCAAGGTGCTGACCGAGAACCCGAGCGAATTCGATCCGCGCAAATATCTGACGCCGGCAATGGCCGCCATGCGGAAGCTGTGCAAGGAGCGCTTCGAGCAATTCGGCACCGCCGGCAACGCACCGAAGATCAAGCCGCTGCCGCTGTCGGAAATGGCCAAGCGCTACAAGTCCGGAAGCCTCGACCCGAAATTTGGCTGACATATTCCGGTTCTGAGCAGGAGCCGCGTCGGCTCCTGCTCATCCGATCATGCTCGCGGCAACAGATCGGCCCTGCCGGTCTCGATGAAGGGCGCCCAGTAGTCGACCGACTCGCGGATCATGGCGACGACCTGATGGTCGACCGGCTCGCGTTCGCGGAACGACAATTCGAGGCAGATCTCGTTGTCGATGCCGCCGCCCCGGCGAATCGTCTCCAGCAGCTTTTCCGGCGTGATGCGGCCGTCCTTGTTGTGGGCGGCAATGAACGGCCAATGGCCACCCTTGTTCATCGACGATTGCTTGACGTGGATGATCGGCGATTCCTGTGGAAAAGCTTCGGCCCAGGCATAAGGGTCGATGTCGTCCGGATTGCTCGAAGTGACGTCGCCATGGTCGATGTCGACCATCATCTTGAGCGGGATCGCCATGCCGGCCGCATTGATTTCGCTCTGCAGCGTCCGGCAGCTTTCGATCGTATGGCCGAACTCGCGGCCGACCGACATCGGCTCCCAGAACAGGTAGGTCAAGCCGGCTGCTTTGGCATGCTCGGCGACCTCGCGCCAGCATTCCAGCGCGATCTCGAAAAGCCGCGCGCGACGCTCAGGATCGTCGTAGTCACGATGGGTGAAGATCGCGAATTGCGTGCCCATGCCCGCAGCGCCGAGCTCGGCCGAAATTTCGGCAAAGGTCTTGAACCAGTCGACGTAGTAGCGGCGCACCTCGGCATCGGGATGGCCGAAATGATTGAGCCGGCCGTAAGGGCCGGTCATCGCAGAGGTCACGCGCACGCCGGTGCGGGTGAGAGCGGAGCGGAACAGGCGGATGAATTTGGCGATCGTCGCCGCCGGCCAGCCGGGATTGACGAATTCATGCGTGAGCTGCACGTCGCGGATGCCGATGTCGTAGGCGATCGTATCGATCAGGTCGTCCGGCTCGGCAAAACGGTTGACCAGCGGATTGGTATTGAGGGACAGCGTAAAGGCCATCAGCCGGCCTTCGCCATCCGGCTCGAACACCAGTCCTCGAAGGCTTCTCTTTCCGCGCCGGACAGATGCAGGCCGTGCTTGGTGCGTCGTTCCAAGATATCGGCCGCGGTCTCGGCCCATTCGTGCTCAAGCAGGTAGTTGGCTTCGCGCTCGAAAAAATCCTTGCCGAAGCGCCGGCCCAGTTCGGCGAGCGATCCGGCCGCGCCGACCAGATCACGCGTCCTTGTGCCGTAGAGTCGGCCGTAATGCTTAGCCAGCGATGCCGGCATCCAGGGATATTCGTGGCCGAGGTCACCGAGGAACTGCTCGAAATCGGCATTGGCGATATCGCCGCCCGGCAGATGCCCTTTCGAGGTCCACGGCTTGCCCATCTTCGGAAAGAACGGGGCGATGCGGTCCAGCGCGTGCTCGGCCAATTTACGGAAGGTGGTGATCTTGCCGCCGAAGACGGAAAGCAGCGGCGCCTGCCCTGCCGAAGCGTCGAGTTCGAAAATATAATCGCGGGTCACCGCGCTCGGATTGTCGGCATTGTCGTCATAGAGCGGCCTGACGCCGGAAAACGAATGAACGACGTCGCTGCGCGCAAGCTGGCGCTTGAAGTAGCGGTTGACCACCTTGATCAGATAATCGATCTCGCCGGCATCCGCAGTCACGTCCTCCGGCCGCCCGTCATAGGGAATATCGGTGGTACCGATCAGCGCGAGATCGTTTTGATAGGGATTGATGAAGATCACGCGCTTGTCGCTGTTTTGGACGAGATAGGCCTGTCGCCCTTCCCAGAATTTTGGCACGACGACGTGGCTGCCCTTGACCAGGCGCACGTTCCGCTTGGAGTTCTGGCCAGCCACGCGGTTGATGACGTCATTGACCCAGGGACCGGCGGCATTGATCAGCGCCCGTGCCCGGACTGTGGTCCTGACGCCGGTTCGACCGTCGCGCATCTCCACCGACCACAGGCCGTTTTCGCGACGGGCGGCCATGCAGGCGGTGCGGGTGAATATCCTGGCACCGCGCTCGGCGGCGTCGAGCGCGTTGATGACGACCAGGCGGGCGTCGTCGACCCAGCAGTCGGAATATTCGAAGCCGCGCTTGAAGGCGTCCTTGATCGGCGCGCCTTCTGGCGCGGTGCGCAGGTCGAGCGTACGTGTAGACGGCAGCCGCTTGCGACCGCCAAGATGGTCGTAGAGGAACAGGCCGAGCCGGACCAGCCAGGCCGGCCGGTCATCGGGGCTGTGCGGCAGCACGAAGCGCATCGGCCAGATGATGTGCGGCGCGGATTCGAGCAGCACCTCGCGCTCGATCAGCGCCTCGCGCACCAGGCGAAACTCGTAATATTCGAGATAGCGCAAACCGCCATGAACGAGCTTTCCCGATCGCGAACTGGTGCCCTCGGCGAGATCGTCTTTTTCGCAGAGGATGACCGACAGCCCCCGGCCCGCCGCATCGCGCGCGAGGCCGGCGCCATTGACGCCGCCGCCGATGACGAAGAGGTCGATGATTTCGGTTTCACCGCTCATCTCGCTCTATGCCCTGTCGTCAGCATGGATTGGCCGGAGGCAGACCGGCGATGAAGCGGCGCACTTCCTCGGCCGCCTGCTCGGCGGCGTAGGTCACGGTGCGTACCGACGCGCCGGCGATATGCGGCGTCAGCGTCACGTTCGGCAACTGCAGCAAGGGCCAGTCGGCAGGTACCGGCTCGACGGCGAACGTCTCCAGCATAGCACTGCCGATGTGTCCCGAGACGAGCGCCTCGTAGAGCGCATCGTAGTCGACCAGCGGTCCGCGCGCGGTATTGACGAAGATCACGCCCGGCTTCATCCGGGCGATGGCGTCCTTGCCGATCAGACCGCGCGTCTCTTCGGTGACCCGGGAGTGCAGCGTGACCACATCGGAGCGCGACAGCAGATCGTCCAGCGCAACCAGCTCGACGCCGGCATTGCGGTCCTCGGCGCTCAATTGCACATAGGGATCGCAAACCAGGATGCGGCAGCCGAACGCGCGCAGCAGCCGAACCAGCCTGGTGCCGATATTGCCGTAGCCGATGACGCCGACGGTCATTTCGTTGAGCTCGCGGCCGGTGCGGTCGGCGCGGTAGAGATCGCCGCGCCACTCGCCCTTGCGCAAGGCTTCGTGGCCGACGCGGATCAGCCGCGTCTCGGCGAGAATGGCGCCGATGGTGAACTCGGCCACGGCGCTGGCATTGCGACCGGGCACATTGACCACCGTGATGCCATGGGCCTTGGCGGCCGCCATGTCGATGTTGATCGGCCCACCGCGCGATACCGCAACCAGCTTGAGCGTCGGCAGGCGCTGCATCATGCTTTCGGAGAGCGGTGCAAGCTGGGTGACGAAGATTTCGGCGTCGCCAATGAAATCGACCACCTCGTCCGGATCACCGAAATACTCCTTGACCTTGTCGAGGCCGAGCGCAGCATTGCCGAATTCCATCGGCTCGTCGGGCCAAGCGGTCTCAACGGTGCGGATGTCGAGGTTGTCGCCGCAGGCCGCTTCGATTTTCTCGCGAAACACTTCCGGAAGCATGAAGCGGTCACCGATGATCGCAATTTTTTTGGGCATGCTCTTCTCAATTCACGTCAGTTTGCCTGGACGCGGCCATCGAACGCCAGACCGGCCGCAGCGCCTCATGCGCCAATGCGTAGGACGGAGCCATCGCCTCATAGGCGGCGGCAAGTTTCCGGTCGCTGGGCTCGGCCGCACGGAGCAAAGGTGTGACCCATTCACTGACGCAATCGTCCATCGATGCGTACTGGCCGACGCAGACCGCAGCAATCATTGCAGCGCCCGCAGCACCGGCCTCCTCGCGCTCGCTGGTGCGAATATCCGCGCCGACCGCAGCACCCAGGATCTTGCGCAGAGCCGGGCTCCTGGCCGCTCCGCCGGTCAGGCGGATTTCCTTGGGCAGCGGCCCCATGGCGGCGTAGCAATCGCGTGCCGCGAAAGCCAGCCCCTCGAACACCGCGCGGACCATGTCGGCATAGCCGTGCCTGGACGAAATGCCAACGAAGCCGGCCCTGGCATTGGCATCGACGAACGGCCCGCGCTCGCCGGCCTCCGAGACATAGGGCTGGTAGAGCAGCGAGCCTGGCTCGGACGACGATATCCACTGGTCGACCAGCGCGATCATCTCGCCATTGGTCCGCGTGATACCTTGCGAGGCGAGAATGCCGGAGGCGAGGCCAAGGACCCAGTCAATATTGAGCGTTGCCGCCATGTTCGACTGCATCTGCGCAAAGACGCCCGGTGCCGGCATCGTCATCGTGTAGCCGGTTGCAGCCTCGTTGAGCAGAACCTCGTCCGGCGTTTCGGCAAGCCGCATATGCATTCCGGTGGAGCCGATGATCGAGCATCCCGGCTTGCGCTCGCGATCGAACAGGCCGGCGCCGAGCGCCGTGCAGGCGACATCGACATAGGCCAGAACGACCGGTGTGCCGGCGAGCAGGCCGGTTGCATCGGCTGCTGCCGCCGACAGTGCGGTGCTTTGCCTGGTGCCATCGACGATGGGCGGCAGTAGATGCCGGAGATCGGTGACGCCGAGTACCTCGAGCACATCATCGCAATAGCCGCGCGTGCGGAAGTCGCCGAAGGTGAAGGTGCCCTCGGACGGGTCGGTGGCGCGGTGGCCGGTCAACTTGAAATAGAGCCAGTCCTTGCAGTGGAAGGCCGTCGCTGCATTGGCAAGCATCGCGGGCATGTGGCGCTTCATGAAGACGAACTGCGATCCCTGCTGGCAGGCAGCGAGCCCGCTGCCGGTCTTTTCGAAGCGCAGCCGGTCCTCTGGCCGCGCGCGGATCTCCTCGACGACCGCGGCAGCGCGCGCGTCGAGCCACAGCCAGCCCTTGCCTACCGGCTCGCCATGCTTGTCGATCAGCCAGGTGCCGTCGCCCTGCCCGGTCACGGCGACGGCAATGGTCCGGGTGGCTAGGTCCGGTACCTTGTCGGCAAGCTCGCGCAAGGTCGTCGCGGTATCGGCCCAGGTGCGGGCCAGGTCCTGCTCGGCGCCGCCGCCCGGCAGTGTCTCGTATTTATTGGGCAGCGCGGCGGACGCGATCTGCCTGCCCGCCGTGTCGAAGGCGACGGATTTGATTACAGACGTGCCGGCGTCGATGCCGATCAGCACATCCCGCATCAGGCAAGCTCCGTGCCGTGCGAAATGGCATTGCCGCTCGCCTGATCGAAGACGTGAAGGTTTTTCGGATCGATGCTGATCTTGATCGGCGCGCCAAGCTCCAAGCGGGTTCGGTCATGCTCGACCAGGACCAGCGAACCGCCGGCGAAATCGGCGGCGATGTGGGTCTGGTCGCCGAGCCATTGATTGGCCGAAACCGTCGCCGGCACACCGTCCTTCGAGCGGCGAACGGCATAGGGCCTGACGCCGATGACAACGCGCTGCCGGTTGAGCAATTCGTCGCGAACCGGGCCGCTGAACGCATCCTTGTCGTAGTCGAGCGAAAGCCCGTCGGGCAGCTTGAGACTGATCTTGCCGGCAGCCGTGCCGACATAGGCCTCGAAGACATTCATCGGCGGCTCGCCGACGAAGGTACCGGTGAACAGGTTTGCCGGCCGCTCCTTGAGCCTGTCAGGCGTGTCGAACTGCTGCAGCACGCCGCCCTCCATGACAGCGATGCGATCGGCCAGCGCATTGGCCTCGGTCTGGTCGTGCGTGACCAGGATCGCGGTCAGGCCGCGCTCCTTGATGAAATGCTTGATGCGGCCGCGCAGCACGGCGCGAAGCTGCGGCTCGAGTTGGCCCATCGGCTCGTCCAGCAGATGCAGGTCGGCCTCGCGGATCAGCG
The DNA here is from genome assembly GCF_005063415.1 of Mesorhizobium sp. GTDB lineage: Bacteria > Pseudomonadota > Alphaproteobacteria > Rhizobiales > Rhizobiaceae > Mesorhizobium. The sequence continues at coordinate 22,547 of NZ_SUEG01000004.1, read as the reverse complement.
CCCGGCCGAGGCTGGCGCGCTGCTGCTGGCCGCCGGAGATCGAGCTCGGATAGCGCTCGAGAATGTCCTCGATCTCGAGAAGCTTGGCGATATTGGCAACCTTTGCATCGACCGCACTCTTCGCCAGCCTGGCGGCCTTGAGGGCGAAAACGATGTTCTCACGCACGGTCAGCGGCGGGTAGAGCGAATAGCCCTCGAAGGCCATTGCGACGTTGCGCCTGACCGGCGGCAACGTGTGCACTTTGCGGCCGGCAACCGCGATGGTGCCGCGCGAGACCTCTTCGAAGCCTGCGATCATGCGCAATGTCGAGGTCTTGCCGCAGCCGGACGAGCCGAGCAGCGCCACGATCTCGCCCTTGGCGATTTCCATCGTCAGGTTCTTGACGGCGTGTACGCCGCGGTCGATCGGACCGTAGAACTTGTCGACGCCCGAAATGGTGATTGCGGTCGGGCTCATGCCGCTTCTCCACTGCGCAAATTGACGACATTCTTCGAGCCGATACGCTCGCCGCTTGCCCGATCGAACAGCACGGCGCTTTTGCTATCGACTGCGATATGCGCCCGGCCTTCGGATTGGCCCGGCGTCCCGGACGGACGCGAGACCAGGATTTCACGGCCGCGCACGGTTCGCACCAGCGTGACGATCTTCTCGTTGAGCGGCGTCTCAGCCTCGACCGTCACCGGAATGGCGCCGGGCGTGCCTTCATCGACAAAGGCCAGCGCCTCCGGCCGCAAACCGATCACGCAGTCGCGGCCGACCGCCGCCTCATGAGCGCCGGCCAAATGGACCTGGACGTTGGACAAGCCGACATAGATGCCCTTGGCGTCCCGCGACGGCTTGACGTCCAGAAGGTTGATGGTCGGGTCGCCGAACAGCCGGGCAATCTCGACATTGGCTGGCTCGCGGTAGATCTGTTCGGGCGTGCCGAGCTGTTTGACGACGCCCTGCGACATCACCGCGATGCGGTCGCCGAGCGCCATCGCCTCCTTGTAGTCCTGGGTGACGTAGATGACGGTCGCGCCACGATCCGCCAGCAGTCTTGGCAATTCCAGCCGCATTTCAAAGCGCAATTTGGCATCGACGTTGCGCAAGGGATCGTCGAGCAGCAGAACCGGCGGCGAGCCGACCAGCGCGCGGGCAAGCGCGGTGCGTTGCTTCTGGCCGTTGGACAGCGCCCGCGGCTTGTGGCTGAGCACATGGCCGATTTTCAGCAGCTTGGCGACGCTCTCGACGCCGGTCGTTATCGTGCCTTGCGATGAGTGCTTCGCCTGCAGCGGCGTCGCAATGTTATCGAACGCCGTCATATGCGGGAACAGCGCGAAGTTCTGGAATGCCATGCCGACGCCGCGGAACTCGGCGTCGAGATCGGTCATGTCCTCGCCGCCGATGAGGATCTTTCCCTCGTCGGGGTCGATGACGCCGGCGACCAGCCGCAATAGCACCGTCTTGCCGGCGCCGGACGGCCCGAACAGGACCAGCGTTTCGCCGTCGGCGACGGTCAGCGACAGATCGTCGAGAACTGTCTGGCTTTTATAGCGCTTGACGATGTTTCGCAGTTCGAGGCTTGCCATCGGACTATCCTTTCACCGCGCCAAGCGACAGACCTTCGACGAGATAGCGTTGCGCATAGAGCGCGAGCGCCAGCGTCGGCGTGATCGACAGCACGATCGCCGCCGAGATCTGGCCATACTGGATGCCCGAAGACGTGATGAAGGCGAGCGCGCCGACCGTCACCGGCTGCTTGTCGGCCGAGGCGAGCACCAGCGCAAAAACGAAATTGTTCCAGGCAAAGATGAAGGCGAGCAGGCCGGCAGCGGCAATGCCTGGGCCGGCGAGCGGCAGCGCGATCTTGCGGAAGGTGGCAAACCAGGAATGTCCGGCGATGCGGTAGGCGTATTCGATGTCGGCGGGAATGTCCTCGAAATAACCGCGCACGATCCACAGGATCAACGGCAGGCAGATCAGCTGGTAGACCCAAATCAGCCCGATATAGGTATTGGCCAGCCCGAGCTTCTGGAAATAGAGGGTGAGCGGCAGGAGCACCAGCAGCGCCGGCGCAAACCGGAACGACAGCAGCGTGAAGGCAATGTCCTCCGAGCCGCGGAATTTGTGCCGCGCAAAGGCATAGGCCGCCGGAACGCCGAGCAGCAACGCGACGGCAACCGAGGTGACCGACAGGAAGACGGAATTCCAAAGATTGCGCATGAAGGCGATGTCGAGCGTGCCGGCTGCCGTCATCAGCTTGCCGGTGATCAAGGCAGTGTAGTTGGCGAGCGTCGGCTCGAAGACAAGCTGCGGCGGAATCCGCAGGATTGTCTCGTTAGTCTGGAACGACATCATCAGGATCCAGACGATCGGGAACATGAAGAAGATCACAACCAGCGCCAGGGCAATGCCGCGCAGGATGCGTTCGAGAAGCGAGGTGTGTTCCACGCCAGCCTCCTATGCCTGGCCGCGGGCGCGTTCGCGCAGCCGCAGCCAGTTCTTGATGAAAATGTTCGAGAGGAAATAGGTGATCGCCCACAGGATGATCATCAGCGCCGCCGAGCGGCCGACATTGGTCGACTGGAAGAAGTTGAGATAGGCCTCGACCTGGAACACGGTCAGCGTATCGCCCGGACCGCCCTGCGTCATGGCGTAAATGATGTCGAACTGCTGGATGGAATCGAGCAGGCGGAACAGCGTCGCCGTCAGGATGTAGGGGGTCAGCATCGGCAGGGTGATGCGGAAGAAGACGAAGCTGCGTGGCACGCCATCGAGTGCTGCCGCCTCGAATGGCTGCGTCGGCAGGCTGCGCAGGCCGGCAAGCAGCAGGATCATGATGAAGGGCGTGTAGACCCAGATGTCGACGAGAACGACGGTGAGCAGTGCCGTCGACGGCGACGAGGCCCAGCGGAAGTCCTGCAGCCCGATCAGGCTGGCGAGGTAGCTGAGCACACCGAAGCCGGGATTGGTCATCAGCTTCCACATCAGCGCGGCGAGCGCCGGTGCCGTCATCAGCGGCATCAGCAGCATGATCGAGATGAAGTTGTTCAGCGTCGAGCGCTTCTGCAGCAGCATGGCGATGCCGAGACCGAGAAGCAGTTCGAGCACAACGGTGATGCCGGCGTAGAGCAGCGATATCTCCAGCGTGTTCCAGAACTTCGGGTCGGTGAAGAAGGAGATATAGTTGTCGCCCCAGTTGAACTGCCGCGCCCAGGGCTGGCTTAACCGGTAACGCTGGAATGAATAGACCACCGATGTGAAGAACGGGATCAGGATGCCGATGCAGACCAGCAGGGCCGGCAGGCTGAGGAGGTAGGGCAGCACCCGCTTGCTGATCCTGAAGCCCGACGGCCTGTTTCTTTGTATTGTTGCCGCAGTCATCTGCTGCTCCGTCATCCTGTTGCTTCGCCGTCCCGGCCGCCCAAGGGAGCAAGGCGGCCGGTCGGGCGAGCAGGCGGCACCTTTCGGGACCGCGTCGCAAACGTATCACATCTCAAAGGCTGGCCCGCGGACGGGTCAGCCTTGGCCGCGGCTTAGCCGAGCCCGGCTTCCTTGAGCTGGCTGTTGATGCTCTCGGCCAGCTTGTCGAGGCCCTCGTCGACCGGCACTTCCTTGGCCACCATCTTCTGCAGCGTCGCCGCCCATTCGGTGGTGAGATCGAAGAACAGCGGCTGCGGAGTGAACTTGATGCTGGCGCCTGGCGCCGAGACGTCGAACATCTCGACATAACCCGGATAGCTCTTGTTCAGCTTGTCGCGGAACATCTGGTCGTTCCAGACCGACTGACGGACCGGATTGACGAAGTCCATCTTGGTCGCACCGAACAATGCATGCTCTGGCCCGGATGCCCACTGCATGAAGTACCAGGTGGCGTCCTTGTCCTTGGAGAAATTGGACATCGACAGCGACCAGATCCAGATGTTAGGCGTCGGCGCCTTGGCGGCAGGATTGGCCTTGAATGCCGAAAAGGCGAGCTTGCCGGCCATCTTGTTGTCGCCGCCATTCATGAAGTAACCAAGGATGTCGGCGTCGTAAATCATCGCCGAGGCACCTGCACCGAGATCGGTGCCGACTTGGTACCAGGTGTAGGTCGACCAGTCTTTCGGGCCGCTCTCCTGGATCATCTGGACCCACTGCTTGTGGAAAGCCTTGGATTCGGCGGTGCTCATCGCGGCCGACAGCTTGCCGTCAGCCGAGACGTTCAGGTCCTTCTGGTCGAAATTGGCGTAGGCCGACAGGAAGCCCGGGTGGATCGTTGCCCAGGAACGCGAGCCGCGCACGCCGATGCCGTAGACGCCACCGCCGACATCCTTGGTAAGTTTCGCCGCCGTAGCGACCATCTCATCCATATTGCCGGGAACGCTGACGCCGACCTTGTCGAACATGCCCTTGTTGTAAGTGATGTTGTTCTGTTCGAAGCCCCACGGAATGCACCATTGCTTGGCGTCTTCCGAACCGAGCGCGCCGCCCGGCTTGCCGTTCCAGGCGCAGGAATTCTTGACGCCTGGCAGGAAGTCGTCCCAGGCATATTTCGGGTTGGTCTTGGCCGGATCCTTGATCCATTCGTTGAGGTCGGTGATCCAGCCGGCCGGGCCGTAGGTCCAGGTCATGTAGGCGCCGGTCATGAAGGCATCGTATTCGGGCGAGCTGGCCGACAGCGCGGCGGTAACCTTGTCGAAATAGACGTCTTCGGGGAACACGTCATAGACGACTTCCATGCCGGTCAGCTTCTTGAAATTGTCGAGGTTGGCAATCATCGCATCGGCATAAGGATGCTTGTTGAGCAACAGCTTGATGGTCTTGCCCTTATGCGCCTGCCAGTCGAAATCAGCCGCCAGGGCGCGGGTCTGCCCGAAATTGAGCAGTGTACCGGCGGTGCTGGCGGCAAGGCCCATTGCACCGAGGCCCTTGATCAGCCCACGGCGGTCGACTTGTCCACGCAGGAATGCGTCGATGAGGTCTTTCTCTCTCTCATGCATTTCTCTTCTCCTCCACAGGGTAGTTTCAACGAAATGGTTGCCGGCTACCCGACCGGCGTCTGCTCCACGAGCGATCGCGCCGTCCGCTCGTCGGTTATCAAGCCTTTGAGATACCGGCCCTCCAGCACTGACTTGATGGCGCGAACCTTCACCTTGCCGCCGGCGACGGCGACAATCCTGCGGTTGCTGATGTCTTCGCGCGCCAGCGCCAACGCACGGTCGGAAAGTGTCGTCGCAACGGCCTTTCCGGCGCCGTCGAAGAAATGCCCGAGCAGTTCGCCGACGCCGCCGTTGCGGCGGATCTCCTCCATCTCGCCCTTCTCGATCATACCGGTAGCGACAAGCGAGGCCTCACGTTCGGCGGTGCCGATGCCGGCGATTAGCAAGTCGGCGGACTTGGCGAGGTCGAAGACATCGCTGACGCCTTTCTGCCCGAGCAATACGGTTCGATCCTCGACCGTGTTGGCGAACATCGGTACGGGCATCACATAGGCTTCCGCACCGGTCCGTTCGGCGACGCGGTGGATGACGTCATGTGGATTGGCCGAGAACTTGCGCGTCAGGCCGCCAAGCAGCGAGACGAAACGGATTCTGCCGGCCGATATGCGCGGCAGATATTCCACGCAGGCGGCGAGTGTGCGGCCGTGGCCGACGCCGATCAGCGCCTCTTCGCCGCGTTCGATCTCGCGTTTGAGAAACTGCGCGCCGGCGATGCCGAGCGCCTTGAGCGGCAGGTCTTCGGCATCGAAGTCCGGAACCACCTCGCAATAGTCGAGGCCATACCGGCCGGACAATTCGTCCTCGAGCTCCACGCATTCGGAGACTTCGCCGTCGATGTAGACTTTGACCAAGCCTTCCTGATTGGCCTTGGTGATCAGGCGATGCGCCTTGAGGCTGGTCAGGCCGAGCCGTTTGGCGACCTCCGACTGGGTCAGGCCGCCGGCATAGTGAAGCCAGGCGGCACGGGCTGCCATGCCTGTCTCATCGTCGCGCAGCAGGCCGTTGCCAAAACCAACCATTTCTGCCCTTTGATATTTTTATCAGTTGCTGCAAAATTTTTCACAAGGCGCCGCCCGAGTCAAGCAACCGCTGCGTTTAAATCTCCATCCGGGAGCTTGCTGGCAGAACCCGGTCTTGGTCGAACAAGGGCCAAGCGGATCAACGGGCAAGAATCAAATACGGCTTGCGCGCATTTAAAACGTTTGCAATTTGACCTGGACTGATTACAAACGTTTCAAACTTCGTTCGGGAGGAACGATGCCGGCCCGCGTTACGACCCTCAAGGAACTTGCTGCCCAGCTCGACCTGTCGATCACCACCGTTTCGCGCGCGCTTGCCGGCCACGAGCAGATCGCCTTGAAAACGCGCCAACGTGTCACCGAGGCCGCGCGCCAGGCCGGCTATGTGCCGAACACGGCAGCCCGCACGCTGGTCTCCGGCCGCAGCGGTTTTGTCGGCATGGTGCTGCCGATCCGCGGCCCCAATCTGGTCGATTCCTTCCTCGGCGAATTCGTCACCGGGCTCGGCGAAGGGCTGGTTTCGCACGGGTCCGACCTGATCCTGGCCGCAGCGGCGCAGGGCCAGTCGGAACTTTCCGTGCTTCGCCATGTCGTCGAATCCTGACGCGCCGATGGGGTCGTCGTCACCCGCATCGCCGAGGTCGACGAGCGCCTTGCCTATCTGCGTCAACGCAATTTTCCGTTCGTCGCGCATGGCCGGCTGCTCGACGGCGACTTTGCCTACCATTGGCTCGATACTGATGGCGCGCACGCATTCGGCGAGGCCTTCGACATGCTCTACGATCTCGGACACCGCCATTTCGGCCTGGTGACGATTTCCGAGCCGATGACGTTTCGCCATCTCAGGCAGGATGGGCTCGCTGCCGCGATCGCCCGCCGAGGCGATCCGTCGGTCAGGCTCGATGTGGCGACGGCGCCGCGGTTCGATCGCGGTGCCCGCATCCAGGCAATCAACCGGCTGCTGCACGCCACCGAGCGGCCGACGGCCATTGTCGCGCTGTTCGACGAGCTGGCGCTGACGGTGATGGAAGAGGCTGCCCGCGCCGGCCTTGCCATTCCTCGCGACCTTTCGGTGATCGGCTTCGACAACATCGCCGCCTCAGCCTACGCACCGCCGGGGTTGACCACTTTCGACGCTTCGATCCGCCAGTGCGCGCGCGAGATCGGCGAAATGCTGTTGACTGTCATCGGCAACAGGCCGGACGCGCCGCTGACGCGACTGGTCCGGCCGACACTCGTGTCGCGGGCAAGCCATGGCCCGGCACCCATAGGACGGAACTGACGCCTTAGCGGCGCACAACCAGGGAGGAACACGACGATGAATGCGTTGAGGAGATTGGCAGGCGCCGTGCTGGTGCTGTCGCTCGCTGCCGGTGCAGCGCAAGCCCAGCAGGTGTTGTTCTGGTCGACACAGGCGCGACCTGTGGAAGAGACGCAAAAAATGCGCGGTGAGGTGCTGAAGGGGTTTGACGGCCAGGTCGACTATCAGGTCGCCGAGGACGGGCCCTGGCTCACCCGCCTTCAGGCCGAACTGCAAGCCGGCTCCGGCACCATAGGCGTGCTCGGCGGCCTGCACGGAGACTTCTCCACCGTCGGCGCGAACCTTGTCGATCTCTCTGGCGTCGATCTCGGTGGCGTCAAGGTCAACGAGACCTACAAGAAGCTCGGCATGCTCGGCACCGGCGAGCAGAAGTACCTGCCATGGATGCAGGCCAACTTTCTGATGGCGGCCAACAAGCAGGCGCTGCAATATCTGCCGGCCGGGACCGATCTCAACACCATCAATTATGACCAACTGATCGAGTGGGCGAAAAACATCGCTGAAAAGACCGGTTCGCCCAAATTCGGTTTTCCGGCCGGCCCGAAAGGGCTGAAGCACCGTTTCTTCGAGGGTTTTCTCCTTCCATCGTATACCGGCTCGATGGTGACGAAGTTCCGCTCGGCCGAGGCCGAGACGGCGTGGAACAAGTTCAAGGAATTGTGGCAATACACCAACCCGAATTCGACCAACTACGCCTTCATGCAGGAGCCGCTGCTAACCGGCGAAGTCTGGGTGGCATTCGATCACGTGGCGCGCCTCGCCGACGCCTTCAACCAGAAACCCGATGACTTCGTCGCCTTCCCGGCGCCGGCCGGACCGGCAGGCCGCGGCTACATGCCGGTGGTGGCCGGTGTCGCTATCCCGAAGACCTCGCCTGACATGGACAAGGCCAAGGCGCTGGTCGCCTATATGCTGAAACCGGAAACCCAGATCGCGACGCTGAAGGCGACAAACTTCTTCCCCATCGTCGACGTTAAGCTGCCCGACGACATGCCGGCCTCGGTAAAGGCCTTCAGCCCGGTGATCGCCACCATGACCGGTGCCCCGGATGCGCTGCCGGCGCTGCTGCCAATGGGACTTGGCGGCCTCGGCGGCAAGTTCAATCAGATCTACACCGACAGCTTCGAGCGCATCGTGCTCGGCGGCGAGGATGTGCACGGCGTGCTCGACGAACAAGCAACGGCGCTGAAGGCGATCACCGACCAGGCGAAAGCGCCGTGCTGGGCGCCCGACAAACCCTCGCAAGGCGCCTGCCCGGTCGATTAAGAATCCTGCCCGGGCGTCCGGATTTCCAGCGCGCCGGGCGCCCACCCCTTTTGAAGCTTCGAATAGAGAGCGCTCCATGCACGGCAAGGCCCTGCCCTATCTGCTGCTGACGCCGGCGACGCTGTTCCTCTGTGTCTTTTTCCTCTTTCCGTTCGCGCTGGTCGCCTTCGAGGCGTTCACCCGCGACGGCGGCTTTACGCTCGACAATTTCCGCACCATGGCGGGCAGCTGGAAGTTTCCGGTCACCGTTCGCAACACGCTGCTTCTCAGCGCCGTAGTCGTGCCCATCCAGCTGGTCATGGCGTTGCTGATGGCAACGATGGTGTCGCGGCTTGAAACCGGGCGCAGCGCCGCGCTTTACATCTTTGCTATTCCGCTCGGCATCTCCGATCTCGCCGCCGGGCTGATCTGGCTCGCCATCTTCGACCAGTCCGGCTTCCTCAACACCTTGCTCTCCAATCTCGGCGTCATCGACAGGCCGGTCATGTTCCTCGGCTACCAGAGCAAGCTGACGATCTTCATTGCCGTGGCGCTGGCCGAGATCTGGCGTGCGACCGCCATCATGATGGTCATTCTGGTCGCCGGCATGGGGCTCATTCCCCGGGAATACTACGAGGCGGCGGAGGTCTTCGGCGCCAGCCCGTGGAAGCGCTTCATCAAGATCACGCTGCCTCTGCTGCGCCCAAGCCTGCAGACGGCGATCATCCTGCGCGTCATCCTTGCCTTTGAGGTCTTTGCCGTGGTTGCAGCACTCGGCGGAACCAATCTGCCGGTGCTGATGGGCGAGACCTACAATTGGCAGTTCACGCTGCAGGACCGCAATGTCGCCGCCGCCATGGCGCTGTTCATCCTCGCCATCTCGATCGGCTTCACGCTGTTCTTCCTGCGGGTGCTGCGTGTACCGAAGGAGGCGCGGATATGAGCACGGTCGCGGAGCTGTCGATCGCCGCGCCTGAGGCCCGCAAAGCCGGCAACTGGTTGCTGGTCGCCACCGTGATCCTGCTTTGCGTCTGGGTGCTGCTGCCGATCTATCTGTTGATCGTCAACGCGCTGTCGTCGCCGGAAGAGGTGACCGCCTTTCCCAAGCGCTTCTTCCCGTCATTCGATTTCGGCAGCCTTTCTTTCTTCATCAATTTCGCCGGCGTCGCCAGGGCGCTGTGGAACTCCGTCCTCGTCGCCACATTGACGATGCTCCTCTCGATCGGCTTCGGCGCACCCGCGGGCTACGCGCTGTCGCGCTTCGAATTCCCGGGCAAGGAAACGTTCCGTTTCCTCGTGCTGATGACCCGCGCCTTCCCGCTGCCGCTGCTGGCACTGCCGCTGGCGGTGATGTTCATCCGCACCGGCCTCGACGACACCGCGATCGGGCTGGCGCTGGTCCACACCACACTGGCGTTGCCGTTTGCGGTGCTGATCACCTTCTCGCTCTTCTCCGGAATTCCCGTCGAGCTGGAGGAAGCGGCCTGGACGCTCGGCTGCACGAGATTGCAGGCATTCCGAAAAATCATTCTACCGCTGGCGCTGCCGGGTATCGCGGCATCGGCGGTATTTGCCTTCACCATCTCCTGGAACGAGGTGTTTGCCGCCGCCGTGCTCACCATCGAGAACCGGACGCTGACCGCCTTCCTGCTGCAGAGCCTCGGCGAATCGCCGCTCTACCTCAAATTCGCCGGTGGCGCGGCACTGGTCATCCCGGCGCTGATCTTCATCTTCGCCGTTCGCAAATATCTGTTCGCCATGTGGGGGATCGCCAACCGATGACGCGCACAAAAGAGAACGCCGATGGCTGAGATCGCCATCAAACAGGTGGCAAAGCGCTTCGGCAGCTTCACCGCACTGCATTCGATCGACCTGACCATCGCCGACCAGGAATTCATGGTGCTGCTTGGCGCCTCGGGTTGCGGCAAGACGACGCTGCTGAGGATCGTCGCCGGGCTGGAAACGCCAAGCCAGGGCGAGGTCTGGATCGGCGGCCGTCGCGTCGACCATCTGCCGCCGCGCGAACGCGGTATCGCCATGGTGTTCCAGAATTACGCCGTGTTTCCGCACCTGACCGTGTTCGAGAACATCGCCTTCGGCCTGCGCATGAAGAAGCTGCCGCAGCAGGAGGTCGAGGGGCGCGTCAACCGCACCGCGGAGCTCATGCACATCGAGCAGCTTTTGAAGCGCTATTCGGGCCAGCTTTCCGGCGGCCAGCGCCAGCGCGTGGCAGTCGCTCGGGCACTTGCGATGGAGCCGGACGTGATCCTGATGGACGAGCCGCTGTCGAACCTCGATGCGCTGCTGCGGCTCGAAATGCGCGCCGAGCTCAAGGGCGTGCTCGCCGCGTCCAAGACCACCACCATCTATGTCACTCACGATCAGGTCGAGGCGATGAGCCTCGCCGACCGCATCGCCGTCATGCATCAGGGCCATATCGTCCAGGCCGCCTCGCCGGTAGAGGTCTATCGCAATCCGGCCGCACGCTTCGTCGGCTCGTTCATCGGCAACCCGCCGATGAATTTCATCCCGGCCGCGAAGGCGGCAGACGGTAGCTGGACCGTCGCCGGGCTGACGCTGCCCGGCCCCAAATCGGACAAGCAGACGATAGAATTCGCCATTCGCCCCGAGGATGTCGACGCCGGCACCGAGGGGCTGCACGCCACCGTGCGCGTTGTCGAGCCGCTCGGACCGCACACGCTGGTCACCTGCGATGTCGAGGGCGGCCTGTTCCGGGCCATCCTTGAATCGAATGTCACGGTCGCTGTCGGCGATCACCTGCGGCTCTTGCCCAAACCCGACCGCATCCGCTGGTTCGATCCCGAAACCACCAACGCCCTTTGATCCCCCTTCGATCCTGAAAGTACGAACGCCCCGATGATATCTCTTGCTGTCGACGAAACCATCGCCCGCGCCGTAGAGGTACTCAGGGAAAACGACCAAGGCACCTACACCATACCGACCAAGGGCCTCTACCCGTTCCAGTGGAACTGGGATTCCTGCCTGACCGCGCTCGGTCTTGCCCACTACGATGAGGCTCGGGCCTGGACCGAGATCGACACGCTGTTCGCCCACCAGTGGCCAGACGGCATGGTGCCGCACATCGTCTTCCATGTCTGGAACGACAGCTATTTCCCCGGGCCGGAGGTCTGGCGAACCAACCGCCCGACTGCCACCTCCGGCATCACCCAGCCGGCGGTCGCCGGCTTTGCCGTGCGCCGTCTGTTCGACCGGGCCAAGGACAAGAAACTGGCGGCCGCGCGCGCCCGCGCGCTCTTGCCAAAAATCGATACCTGGCACCGCTGGTTCTACGAAAATCGCGACCCGAACGGCGAAGGGCTGGTCGCCATAATCCACCCATGGGAGTCCGGCCGCGACAACTCGATCGACTGGGACGAGGCGTTCGAGCGCGTGCCGACCGAAGGCGTCGAGCCCTACACCCGCCGCGACATCCAGCACGCTGATCCGGCGCATCGTCCAACCGAGGCACAGTATGACCGCTATATCTGGCTGCTGCAGCATTTCCGCGGGCTTGGCTGGGACAACGCCCAGCTGCACGACGCCTCGCCATTCCAGGTCGTCGATCCCGGCTTCAACTCCATCCTGATCCGTTCCGCCGCCGATCTTGCCGATCTCGCCGAGGCACTTGGCGAAACCGAAATCGCAGAAGCCAACCGCGCCCGTGCCGAAAAGGGGCTTTCGACGATGGAACGGCTGTGGAGCGACACACATGGCCAGTACATTTGTTTCGACCGAGTGGCCGGAAAGCACGTTGACAGCGCATCGGTCGGCGGCATTCTGCCGGTGTTTTCGGCCATTCCGGAAAACCGGGCAGCGGCGATCGCTGCAACGATCGAGCGCATCGCTGGCAAAGCGCGTTACATCGTCCCCTCGCATGAGCTCGATGATCCCCGCTTCGATGCCAAGCGCTATTGGCGCGGCCCGGTCTGGCTGGTGGTCAATTACCTGATCGCCGACGGCCTAGCCGCTGCCGGCCACAGCCAAATCGCACAACGGATCACGCAATCCAGTCTCGAGCTGATCGCCGAGAGCGGCTTCGCCGAATATTACGACCCGCTCACCGGCGAACCGCTCGGCGGCAGCCGCTTCACCTGGACCGCGGCGATGGTGATCGAGTTCCTGAAGGGCAGAGCCTGAACGCTTCCGCCTAGGCCGCCGGCTATCAAAGCCCGTTCTGTCTGCCGAATAACAGTCGACACCATTTGCGTCTGAGGCATGTCCTGGCCCGTCAAAACAGGGCGAAGGCATGCCGATCTTCACCATGCCAGAGCTATAATAATTCTTCACAAACCGCTATCTATACTGCGTCGGGGCGGGGAGAAACGCGGCTTGGAATTCGATCTGAAAACCATTGAGGCGCTTGCTCCCGATCAGGCGTCGCTGAGCGCCGCCTCCAAGCTCACCAAACGAACGAACTGGCCGCGGCTCGAAAAGCATGAGCAGCAGGCGCTCATCTGGGGCGAATGCCAGGGCTCCGGCTCCAATCCTTATCGAGTGGTGGTCGACACGGGCGATCACGGCTACAAATGCACCTGTCCCTCGCGCAAATTCCCATGCAAGCACACGCTGGCCCTGATGTGGATTGCTGCCACCGCGCCAGCCAGTTTTGCCGCTGCCAATACCACGCCGGAATGGGTGAATGACTGGCTTGGCCGACGCAGGAAGACAACGCCTCAGCCGGCGCAACCGGTACCCGGCGCGGAAGCCAAGCGCATTGGCGAAGCCGCACAAGCCGACGAGAGCACCGCCGTTGAAGACATCGCGGCGGAGGAGCGTCGCGAGGCGGCGCAGCGCAAGCGGGCGGAAAGCACACGAGAAGCAGTGTCGGCTGGGCTCGATGAGCTTGACCAGTGGATTGCCGACCAGTTACGGCTCGGTCTGTCCGGGTTTGTCGACGCCAGCAGCGACCGTTGCCGGCGGATTGCTGCGCGGCTGGTCGATATGAAGGCAGCCGCGCTCGCCGGCCGTATCGACGAGATTCCGTCGCGGCTGATGGGGCTGCGCAGCGAGGAACGGTCTGATGCGGCAATCCGCGAGCTCGGCAAGCTCGTGCTGCTGGCCAAGGCGTGGCGGGCGGCGCCCGACGACCCCGAGCTGAAGCGCCTCGTTTCAACGTCTGAACCCCGCGAACAGGTTCTCAGCAGTCCGGATGCAAGACAGGTTGAAAGCCTGTGGGAAGTTCTCGGCGAGAAGATCGAGAGCCGCCGCGATGGTCTGGTCAGCCATTCGACCTGGCTGCTCGATTTGAAGAGCGCCACCCCGCAATTTGCCTTGCTGCTCGACTTTTTCCCGGCTTCGGCCGGGCGCCGGTCCAACGCTTTTGCACCAGGCGACCGTTTCAATGCCCGACTGGTGTTTTATCCATCACGCATGCCGCTCCGCGCCCTGGTGGCGGAGCGCACTGGGGAAGTTGCGCCCGGCGCGTGGCCCGATTTTGCTTTTGGCACCGCGAAGGATCCGCTCGCCACGCATGCTTCCCATCAGGACGCCGCGCCCTGGATCGCCGATTGTCCCCTCATGCTGCCGCCCGGCGCTATCCTGCTCGACGATCGGGGCACGGCATGGTGGCAGGCGGAGGATGAACCGCAGGGGATCGCCTTGCCGATCGCCGGCGCGGTAGATCAAACCTTGCTCGGCCTCGACCTTGCGGCCACGGCAGCGCTCTGGAACGGCGCCCGGCTTGAGCTTCTGGCGGCGCAAAGCGAGTTTGGGAGGCTTGATCTGGCGTGAACGAAAGCGAGCAAACAGGCCTGGCGGCAATGCGCGATTGCTGGATCACCGGCGGTGCTACGTTCGATCTGGCTCCGGCCGGATGGAAGGCAATCGCCGGCGGTGCAAGTCCCGACGAACAGGAGCGCCGGCTCCTGGCAATCGCAGCACAAGCGCTCGACGTCGCGCTGCGGCCGGCCGCGCCGACGACACTCAAGCGTCGTCCGCCGCTGCCCAGACTTGTCCTGCCCATTCTGCCGGCACGATTTCGCCCGTTGTTGAGAGCCGCTCTGAAGCACGTCGCCGACGCGAGGCGAAAGACACGCGTGGCGGCGCTCGTCGCCAGCCGCGGCTTTGTGCTCCATCCCATGGACTGGATGCCCTCGGATCAGACCTGTCCTGACGTCTACGCGCCATGGGTAGACTGGCAAGCAAGCGTGGACGGGGAAAGACATGCCCCACGAGAGAAACTGACGGCGGAAAACTGGGATGAGTTCTATCCCGCCGCGCGACGCTTGGCCCTTGCCGATATGCGCCGTACCGACCCGACATCGGCTCGAATGTTGATCGAAGCCAAGGCGTCGGGCGAACCGGCGGAAGTCAGGCTTGCGCTGGTCGAGCTTATGCGCTTCGGCCTGAGTGCCGAGGACGCGCCTTTCCTGAAAAGCCTTTCCGCCGACAGGTCCGGCAAGGTGCGCGAACTAGCTGGCCGGCTGCTGGCAAGATTAGGAGAGCACGTTCGCCCGAGCGACGGTGGACCGGACGATCCCGTAGCCGAGCTCGCCGCCTTTATCACTGAAGGCAGATCGGGCTTCATCCGCCGCCGGACGATCTACACTCCGGCAAAACTAAAATCCCAAGCGCAGGAGCAGCGCCGCGCCGAACTGTTCGAGATATGCAACCTCGTCGACCTTATCGAACGGTTCAACACTACGGAAGCCGAATTCATAGCAGGCTGGCAATTCGGCGCCGACAATAAAGCCGACATCCTGATCGCACGAATGGTCGCCGCCTCAGGGAGCGAAGCCGCCCTTGCGCAGATGGCGGATACGCTTGTCGCCGAAGGCGGCAAACCGGCGCTGTTCGTGCTTCACCTCATGCCGCGCCTGGACAGCCGCAGAAAGCGTGTCCTCATCAGGCTGATCCTCAAGGAGACGACTTATCTTGGCATGATCAACCTGGCGGAAGGCATTGATGCCGACTGGCTGGAATGGGACGACCTGACGAATGGACAGGCGCTCGCCGCACTGCGTTCCGCCGCCGGCGGAAAAGACGACGCCGCGCGGCGGGGTCTCGACGATGTACTGGAGACGATCGGCTTCCTTGCCACCGCGACCACGGCAGCGAAATTGATCGACGACATGGTCGAGGCGGGCGTGCCGCCCGCGGCTCCTTCACTCGGGCTTCTACGTCTCAACGCATCACTGGCGGGGCCTGGAACCAACACATGACCAATCCGGAGAACAGCAAAATGAACGCAGCCATCCGCCTCCCGGTCGAGCAGGCCTACGCTTCTGAATTGCAGGCGCTGGCGCGCGATGACGACCGGCAGAGGCCTGCCGGCTGGAGCCTCTCGCCACAGGCTGTGCTGACCTATCTGCTAGGCGGGAAGGCCGGTGACGGCACCTTGGTAACGCCAAAATATGTCGGTCGCCGCCGGTTGATGGAAACCGCGGTAGCGACGCTCGCCACCGACCGAGCACTCTTGCTGCTCGGCGTTCCCGGAACCGCCAAGTCCTGGGTGTCGGAACATCTTGCCGCCGCCATCATGGGCGACTCGACGCTGATCGTGCAGTGCACGGCCGGCACCGACGAGAACCAGATCCGCTATGGCTGGAACTATGCGCAGCTACTGGCAAAGGGCCCGAGCCAGGAAGCGTTGGTGCCGACGCCGCTCTACCGAGCCATGCAGAACGGCAAGCTCTGCCGGCTGGAGGAACTGACCCGCATGGGCTCGGACGTGCAGGACACGCTGATCACCGTGCTTTCCGAAAAGATGATGCCGATCCCGGAATTGAACACCTCGATCTACGCCCAGCGCGGCTTCAACATTATCGCCACGGCAAACAACCGCGACAAAGGTGTCAACGAGCTCTCCTCGGCGCTCAAGCGTCGCTTCAATGTCGTGGTGTTGCCATTGCCGGAAGACATGGCCGAAGAGGTGGCGATCGTCTCCAAACGGGTCGACGAGATGGCTGGCGGACTCGACCTGCCGGTGCCGAAAAACGTCGGCGAGGAGATCGCCCGTGTGCTGACCATCTTCCGCGAATTGCGCTCCGGCGCGACTGCCGACGCCAAGGTGACGCTGAAGACGCCTTCCGGCTCGCTGTCGACTGCAGAAGCGATCGCCACGATGGTTGGCGGGCTCAGCCAGGCGGCGTGGTTCGACAGTGGCAAGCTCGGCGCCGAAGGTCTCGCCGCCAGCCTTGTCGGCGCGATCGTGAAGGATCCGGTGCAGGACAAGGTGGTGCTGGAGGAATATCTGGAAACGGTGCTCAAGAAGCGGCCCGACTATGCCGGCTATTACGCGGCGCTGAACGCAGCGATCTGACGCCATGGGCCACGGCGACATTGCCTATTTCGGGATACGCCATCACGGGCCGGGTTCCGCCGACAGCCTGGTGCAGGCACTGCAGGATTTGAACCCGGTCGCCGTGCTGATCGAGGGGCCGATCGACGCCTCTGAGCTTCTGCCCATGCTGGCCCGCCCCGAAATGCAGCCGCCGGTGGCGCTCCTTTGCTATCCGGAAGAGGATCCGGCTTCGACAAGCTTCTGGCCTTTCGCCGAGTTCTCGCCCGAATACCAGGCGGTGCTGTGGGCTGTGGGCAATAAGGCGACGTTGCAGTTTATCGACCTGCCGTCATCGGCACGATTCACCACTGCTGCGATCGGTGGCGCGGAGGACGCCGATGCGACCGAAGCTATCCAAGCCCCCGAGAATGGTGACGCGGCTCCGCTACCGCGTGATCCGATAGCCATGCTGGCGCACGCCGCCGGTTATGAGGACGGCGAAAGCTGGTGGTCGGACATCATTGAACAGAACCCGGAACCCGGCCCCATATTTGCCGCCATCGCCGATGCGATGACGACACTGCGGGATGGCGAGGGTCCGATCGCGCAGCTCGAAGCAAAACGCGAAGCGCATATGCGGCTCGAAATCGCCGCGGCGCGCAAGGAGTTCGACGGGCCGATCGCCGTCGTCTGCGGGGCATGGCATGTGCCGGCGCTGCAGACCACCCACACTCAAAAAAACGATCAGGTCCTGATCAAGGGAATTGCGCGGCGCAAGACCACAATGACATGGGCGCCATGGACGGGACCGCGTCTGGCGCTGGAATACGGCTATGGCGCGGGCGTCGTCGCACCGGGCTGGTGCAAGCATCTCTGGCGCACGCGCGGCCGGCGCGATGCGGCGACCCTGTGGCTTGCGACGATCGCCGCCGTGCTGCGGGCGGAAGGTCACCTGATCTCGACCGCCTCGCTGATCGAAGCGGAGCGGCTCGCCCGGACGCTTGCCGCGATTCGCGAACGACCGAAACCCGGATTTGAGGAATTGCGCGACGCCGCGATCGCCGCCCTCTTCAATGGCGAAGCGTTGCTGTGGGGGCTGGTCGAGGCCGAGCTGCTTCTGGGTTCGGACGTCGGGGAAATTCCGCCCGACACACCGCTGGCGCCGCTGATCGAGGATCTCCAGCGTAACCAGAGGGCGGCGCGCCTGAAGCCTGAGGCGCTGGAACGGGAACTGTCGGTCGACCTGCGAAGCGAAAGCGGGCTGTTCCGCTCGACATTGCTGCATCGGCTGAACGTGCTCGGTGTGCATTGGGGCAGACTGACCGATGCCGGTCGCAGCCGTGGCACCTTCCGCGAGCGGTGGACCCTGGCGTGGGAAGCGGAATATGCCGTTCGTCTGGTCGAGAACCTGATTTACGGTCCGACCATCGAAAAGGCTGCCAACGGTCGCCTGATCCAGATGATCAATGCTGCGGCGACGCTCGATACGCTTGCGGGACTGGTCCAGAGCGCCATCACGGCAAACTTGTCGGAAGCATCTACTGCCGGCCTCACGGCGTTGGAGGCTCGCGCGGCGCGCAACAGTGAATGCCTGGAGATCCTGGCGTCGGTGCCGCCGCTCGCCGAAATCATCCGCTACGGCGAGGCCCGCAAGACGCAGACGGACCGGCTGTCCGGCCTCATGGAGCGGCTGATCGTCGAAGGTGCGATCGCGCTTCCCTATGCTGCGCGCGATCTGGACGAGCAGGCCGCCGCGACACTGGTTGGTGCGATGCGCAAGGCCAATGAGGCGATCAGGCTGGTCGAACCCGGCCAAGACGTGCTGGATGGGTGGCGCAACGGGCTGGCGGCCGTGCTGGAGGCGTCACGGTCGACGGCGCTGCTGGCCGGGTGCGCCGCACACCTGCTGTATGAAGCCGGTCGCCTGTCCGCCGAAGCCGCTGCCGGGCTGCTCGGGCGACGCCTGTCACCGGGGACGCCTGTCACTGAAGCGGCCGGGTTCTTCGAAGGCTTCTTCAGCACAGCCGGTCAACGGCTGATTTATGACGAGGGTCTGCGCGGTGCGGTCGATGGGTGGCTCAGATCCCTGGACGAAGATGCTTTCATCGCGCACCTGCCGTTGCTGCGCCGCGTCTTTTCCAATCTGGACAGCATGGAACGCCGCCGGCTGATCGAAGCGGTCCTCGGCCGCGCCGCGCGCTTGCCGGCTGGCCTGACGCCGACGCCGGATGGCGGCGAGGCATGGCGCCGGCACCTGGGGCTGCTTGGATCATTGCTCAACGGAGAAACCGGCAATGGATGACGAGGCCGAAATGAACGAACCCGGCCCGCTCACTGCCGATGGCGGAAGGGAGCGCCGCTGGCGACTGGCGATCGGCGCCGATGACGAAACGTCTGGGGCACTTTCCAGCGACGACAAACGGCTTTCGGCGGCACTCGACGCTCTCTACGGCGACGGCGTTAGCGCCGCTTCTGCCGACCCGCGCAAGCGGCGCGGCGGCCTTGGCCGGTCGGCGCCGCGCGTCGCGCAATGGATGGGCGACATCCGCTCCTTCTTTCCGGCGCAGGTCGTCCAGATCGTCCAGAAGGACGCCTTCGAACGGCTGGACCTGAAGCAGATGCTGATGGAACCGGAATTCCTCAAGGCGATCGAGGCGGACGTCAATCTCGTCGCCGACCTGATTTCGCTGCGCTCGGTCATGCCGGCCAAGACCAAGGACATTGCCCGGACGATCATTGCCGATATCGTCGGCAAGCTGATGCAGAAGCTGGAGCAGAAGACCGCCGAGGCGATACGCGGCGCGCTCGATCGATCGAGACGAACCAACCGCCCGCGTGCACGCGATATCGACTGGCAGCGCACTATTTCGGCGAACCTTCGCCACTATCAACCCGAGCATAAGACCATCGTGCCGGAGAAACTGGTCGGCTTCATGCGCAAGCAGCGCCGGCTTGTCGATCTGGATGAAGTCGTTCTCTGTGTCGACCAGTCCGGCTCGATGGCAAGCTCGGTTGTCTACGCCTCGATTTTCGCGGCGGTGATGGCCTCGCTGCCGGTTGTGCGCACCAAGCTTGTCTGCTTCGATACGGCGGTTGTCGACCTGACCGAAGAGCTCAGCGATCCGGTCGAGGTGCTGTTCGGCGTGCAGCTTGGCGGCGGCACGGACATCAATCAGGCGGTCGCCTATTGCGCCGACCGTATCGAACGGCCCACCAAGTCGCATCTGGTGCTGATCACCGATCTCTATGAAGGCGGCAATGGCCAGGACCTGCTGCGGCGACTGGCAGCGCTGGTTCGATCCGGCGTAAATGTTGTCGTGCTTCTGGCGCTGACCGATCAGGGCCGGCCCGGCTACGATCCCACAATGGCAGGCTCGGTAGCAGCCCTTGGTATTCCCGTCTTCGCCTGCACGCCGGATCTGTTTCCGGACATGATGGCTGCGGCCTTACGCCGCGACGATATCGGAGCATGGGCGGCAGGCGCCGACATCAAGGTGGTCCGCGCCGAAACGCAGGCGTTGAGCCCGTCACCAACTGCCATATAGGTTTGACAAACAGCAGCCCGTGCCTATCGTCGGCGTATTACAGGAGCGGCGCATGACAATAGCAACCGGCTGCGGTTTTGGCGGGTTTTCCGCATGCTTTATTTGCAGCGAAAATCATCTCCGGACGCGCTCACAATCCTCACCTATCACCGCTCGCGTCGCATCACTGTATGCGCGCCAATCGCATCCGTGAGCGCTCTGTCCCCGCTGACCGCCGAGCTTCTGTCGCGACTTGAGGGTCGGCTG
The DNA here is from genome assembly GCF_005063415.1 of Mesorhizobium sp. Lineage (GTDB taxonomy): Bacteria > Pseudomonadota > Alphaproteobacteria > Rhizobiales > Rhizobiaceae > Mesorhizobium. The sequence goes on along the minus strand of NZ_SUEG01000004.1, from coordinate 1,964 downwards.
GATCGGTCGGCGATCGTCTCGGCCGATGAGGCCGGGCCGCGTTACAGGGAAGACCCCGACGGCAAGACCGGTGCGCGGCCAGAGGTCGTGCTGCGACCGCGCACTGCCGGCGAGGTGTCGGACATATTGCGCCTGTGCAACGAGGTGGGGCAAAGGCTTGTCATCCAAGGCGGCCGGACCGGACTCGCGGGTGCTGCGCGCATTCAGGCCGGCGAAGCGGTGCTGTCGCTGGAGCGCATGACGGCGATCGAGGCTCCCGACCGCGAGGCGGCGACCATCATCGCCGAGGCCGGCGCGCCGCTGCAAACGGTGCAGGACGCCGCCGATGAGGCCGGCTTGCTGTTCGGCGTCGACATCGGAGCGCGCGGCACGGCCACGGTCGGCGGCAATGTCGCCACCAATGCCGGCGGCATGCGCGTGCTGCGCTACGGCATGTACCGCGCGCAGGTGCTTGGCCTGGAAGCGGTGCTTGCCGACGGCAGTATCCTGACCTCGCTCAAGGGTTTGGCGAAGGACAACTCCGGCTACGACCTCAGCCAATTGTTCATCGGCAGCGAGGGCACGCTCGGCGTGGTCACGCGCGCATGCCTGCGGCTGCATCCGAAGCCAGCCACCGAGATCAATGCCTTCTGCGCGCTTGCTTCGCTGGACGCAGCGATCACGTTGCTTGCGCTGCTCAGGCGGAAGCTCGGGCCCTTGCTGTCGGCCTATGAGGTGAATTTCGCACCGCTCTATGACGCCATGATCGCCGGAATGGAGGCGCCGGCGCCGCTGCCCGCCGGCTCGCCCGTCTATGTGCTTGCCGAGATACAGGGCAGCGAGCCCGACCGCGACGGCGAACGTTTTGCCGCGGTGCTGATGCAGGCGGTTGAAGATGGCGTGATCGACGATGTGGTCGTCTCGCAATCGCCGCGCGAATTCCGGGCGCTCTGGGCGGTGCGAGAAGAGGCCAACCGTTTCCTGTTTTCGACGGCAGGCCTGATTGGCGTCGATGTCAGCATCCCGCTGGCGAAAATGGCGACTTTCCTGCGCGAAACAGAAGCCGCCATCAAGGCCATCGACTGGGGCGCAGACATCTACGTCTTCGGCCATCTCGGCGACGGCAATCTGCATTATCAGGTCCGCACCGTGGATCCGGCGGCCGCATACAGCGGCGTCTACCGCGGTGTCGCCGGCGCTGGCGGTGGCGTTTCGGCCGAACATGGCATCGGCCTCGACAAGAAGGAATGGCTGCATCTGGTGCGCAGCGATGCAGAGATCGCGGCTATGCGCCGCTTGAAAGCAGCTTTCGACCCGAACAACATCCTCAATGCCGGGCGCATCTTCGACCTCGCGCCGGGCTGAAATCGAAGGCCGGTAGCGCTGGCGGGGTGCTGCCTCTATCTGGTCGCGCTCTTCAATTCAGCATGCGCCACCGCAATGCGGGCGGCGAGCGCGGCGTTGTTGCGGACCAGCGCGATGTTGGCCTTCAGGCTGCGGCCTTGCGAAAGCTCATTGATGCGGGCGAGCAGAAACGGCGTTAGTTCCTTGCGCCCGATGCCGCGCTTCTCGGCCTCAGCCACGGCCGCTGCGATCGTGCCGTCGATGAACGCAGGATCGAGCGCGTCCGCTTCGGGGATAGGGTTGGCGACGAGAATGCCGGTGCCGGATTCCATCTCGTCATGCAGCAGCATGGCTCGCGCGATCTCGTCGGGCGTGTCGAGGCGATGATCGGCCTTGAGCCCGCTGGAGCGGGTGTAGAAAGCCGGAAAATCATCGCTCCCATAGGCGATCACCGGCACGCGCTGAGTTTCCAGATATTCCAGCGTCTTCGCAATATCGAGGATCGACTTAACCCCGGCGCAGACGACGGTCGTGCCGGTCTGGCCGAGTTCGGTCAGGTCGGCGGAGATATCGAAAGTGGCTTCGGCGCCGCGCTTCCTTGCCGCCGGCATGTATCGCATTCCTGCCTGAAAGCGAGATGA
>NZ_SUEG01000049.1:305-35958 GCF_005063415.1 Mesorhizobium sp. | reverse complement strand
GTTCGAGATCGCTGAAGGCCTGGTGTTTTTCGCTCAAATCCACCTTGGCCTTGAAGCCGGCGGCCGGCAAGCGGCGGATCGCCTCGTCGACGTCCTTCGACAGCCAGGCGGCAAAGCCGGAGGGCTGCGCCACCGCCAGAAGCAGCGATCCGGTGAAACCGAAATGGTCCTCGACGCTGACCATGCCGTTGGCTTCCAGCTTGGCGCGGCCGGGTAGCGTGGCGGCCAGCGATTTTACCGCCCAGCCGCCCTCGGCCGGCTCGGCGGACAGATGCACGTCACGAACGGTGGTGTCGCCTGCCACCACCGCCGGCAGTTTCACCTCGACCGTGCCCGGTATGGTCGGCTTCGGCAGATCTAGCAGCGCCTGCTCCAGCGCCGCCACCCTCTCGGACAGCGTCAATCCGGCACCGGCCGGCGCCCCCACGGCCTCATCGAACTGCACCTGCGCGCCATTGGCCTCGATCAAGAAATGCGGCTTCAGTCCAAGGTCGACCGCAGCCTTGCCATCGGCGGTGTAGGGATTGTCGAGCGGTCCGGTCTCGAAGCGGAATTCGTCGACGCCGAGCTTCTGGTGGTCGAGCGAAAACTTGCCGTTCAGCCTGAAGCCCGGGTCCGGTTTGCCGGCGCTGACTTTTAGCGCCTCGCCGCTGGTGCCGCGCGGCTGCGCCGCAGTCCGGTCTGCGCCCGATATCTTGAACTGGCCCGAATAGACCGCGGCGCCCTCGACGAGGCCCACATTGCCGTCGGTCTCGACGACCAGCGGATAGTCATCCGGATCGGCCTTGAGCCTGAGCCGCATTTGCCCGTCCGGTTCGGCCTTGCTGGTGGAAGCGGCGATCGTGGTCCGCAACCCGTCCAGCAACAGCGAGCCGTCCAGCCGCCAGGGGCCGGCCAGCGACTTGGCCGAGATCGTCGAGTTGATCTCGGAAATAAGATGGCTGCGCCCGCCGGCGGCGTGGCTGAGCGCGATCTGTCCTTCCGTCACCGTCAGCTTCTCGATGGAGATCTGGCCGGGATCGAATGGCGAGGACGGCCGTATCGTCCAGTCGACCGTGCCGTCGGCGGCGATGTCGATGATCGCCTTCGGCCGCACCAGGCGCATGTCGAAGATCAGCACTTCGCCGCGCAGGAATGGCGCGAGTTCTGCATCCATCGAAAAGGTCTCGACGGTCATCGCCGGCTGGCCGTTGGGGCCGCCGGCAACGGCGACGTTGGAAAAGGTCACCGAGGGGAACGGCAACAGCCTTGCCGTTGCATCGCCTCGCACGGTCACCTTGCGGCCCAGAACGGCACTCGCCTCGCGCTCGAAATCGGCACGGTAACCTGTCCAGTCGACAAAGTACGGCACCACCAGCGCCGCACACAGCACCAGCACGAGAAGCCCACCGAAGATCACGAACAGGCGTGCGAGCATGAACTCCGAAGCGGTTGATTGAAAATCAACCGCACTCTATCCGCATCAGCGTGTCGATAAAGAGGCAATTCCCGCCAGACAGGCTTCCAAGGCAAAAGAAGGCGTCAAAGAAAACTCAGCGTGCGTCGCGCTTTGCCTGCGCCACCTTTGCCGCCTGCCGCTGCCGGCCGAGTTCCATCGGCCGGATCAGATTCTCGGGCTGCCGGCTCACGATCGCGCGCATGCCTTTGTGCGCGGTGCGCGTGTTGAACTCGGGACCGTCTGCCGCAGCGCCTTGCTTCATGGACAGCGCCTTGCGTGCATTCTCGACCAGCGAAACACGCGCTGCCAACTGGCGGCGGCGTTCGGCCTCGCCATTGAGCCGCCGCATGGTCATCGCCAGAACCGCCAGCTTCAACTGCGAACCTTCATCGGCCTTCGAGGCGCCGGCGCCCTTTGGCGCACCCTTGCCGCGCATTTCGCGGCGGCGGCGATGCGCCTCGGTCTGGGCCTTGTCGCGCCGTTCCCTTAGGAGCTTGACCAGGCTGGCGAGTTCGGCGTCGGCAAGATGCTGTACCGCTGGATGGTGCGACTTCTCGACGAGAGCGCGTTCGTCGGCGCTCAGCGCCCGAGCCTCCTCCTTGCGTGAAATCGCCATGTTGCTTGCTCCTCCGTTTGCCACGTCTGCCCGGTTTCAGGCACTGGCAACGTCCGGAGTCTCCGACCAAATGTCGCTGCGGTCAAGGCTGATGGGCCAGCGGATCAGTCGCGTCGCCAAAGCATTCGTTTGTCTGGCAGCGCCGTGACGCTGGGACTGATGGCCGCCATCAACGAGCTCAGAACCGACCCGTCGCGACAGCTCATCGAAAAGCTCTCCGCGACAAATTCAAGCGTCGAGTCGTGGAAAGTGAAGATGAAGTGCCGATAGCCAGAAAACAGCCCAGGCCGATGAGAACTGTGAACTCGATTTGCCTGTTCCAGCGAACCGATCCATGACGAGTTGAGTACCTCAAATGCAGCATAGGGCTGCAAGCCCAATTTGTAGAGCCGATGGCCGCTCAAGGCCTCATCGTTCGGCAGGCCGAATTGAAGTGCCAGGCAAGGCTTTGCCGTCAGGATCGCAACCGATTGGCCGTTGGTTACAGGCGAAACCGAGCGCGGATTCGTCCCATCGAATGACGGATCCGTCTTTTTGACGATATAGGCGACCAGCAACTTGTCTTCGTCGGCAAAGACGTGAGGTAGTGGTGCACCGGCGGAAAGAGGCGGTGCTTCGATGGGCAGAAGAGCCTCGCCTGCGGCCATCGCCGTTATTTCCCGATTGCCGGCAATATCTTGCCGGGGTTCATTATATTCAGGGGGTCGAGTGCCTGCTTGATCGTGCGCATGATCTCGACGCCGTGGCCGAGTTCATGCCGCAGGAAGCCGATCTTGCCCTGCCCTATGCCATGCTCGCCGGTGCAGGTGCCGTCCATGGCGATGGCGCGCATATTGAGCCGCGCCACGAATTTTTCGGCCAGCGCGATCTCCTTCGGATCGTCCACGTCCATCAGCACCAGCACATGGAAATTGCCGTCGCCGGCATGGCCGACGATCGGCGCGATCAGGCCCATCTCGGCGATATCCGCCTCGGTCTCCGTGACACATTCGGCAAAGCGCGAGATCGGCACGCAGACATCGGTCGAGAGGCCCTTGGCGCCCGGCCGCAGCGTCAGCGACGACCAGTAGGCATCGTGCCTGGCTTTCCACAATTTCGTCCGCTCTTCGGCGACGCTGGTCCACAGGAACGGGCCGCCGCCATTTTCCTCGGCAATCATGCCGAAGGTCTCGGCCTGTTCGGCGACGCTGGCATCGCTGCCGTGGAACTCGACGAACAGGCAGGGGCTCTCCGGATAATCGAGCTTCGAGTAGGTCTTCATCGCTCGCATCTGCAGCGCATTGACCAATTCAATGCGCGCCACCGGAATGCCCATCTGGATGGTCGCGATCACCACGTCGCACGCCGCCTCGAGGCTGGGGAACGGGCAGACGCCGCCTGAAATCGCCTGCGGAATGCCCTGCAGCTTCAAGGTCAGCTGGGTGATAATGCCAAGCGTGCCCTCCGAACCGATCAGCAGCCGCGTCAGATCATAGCCGGCCGAGCTTTTCTTGGCGCGCTTGCCGGTCGTCACTGCTTCCCCGTCGGCCATCACCGCGGTCAGCGACAGGACGTTCTCGCGCATCGTGCCGTAGCGCACGGCGTTGGTGCCCGACGCACGCGTCGCAGCCATGCCGCCGAGCGAGGCGTTGGCGCCCGGATCGATCGGAAAGAACAGGCCGGTGTCGCGCAGGTGCCGGTTGAGGTCCTCGCGCGTCACACCGGGCTCGACGGTGCAGTCGAGGTCCTGCGGATTGACCGCAATGATGCGGCTCATGCGTGACGTATCGAGCGAGATGCCGCCGCCCGGCGCATTGGTGTGGCCTTCCAGCGACGAGCCGACGCCGAAGGCAATCACCGGCACGCGGTGTGCTGCGCATGCGCGCACGATCTCCTGCACCTCCTCCGTCGTCTCGGCAAAGGCGACGCCGTCCGGCGCCTGCGTCGGAATATAGGTCGTGGTGTGCGCGTGCTGGGCGCGGATCGCCTGGCCGGTCTGGAATCGCTCGCCGAGCCGCTGCTTGAGGATGCCGAGTACGGCGGCAATGCCTTCTTCGTTGCGCTCGACCGGATTGAGGTCGCTTAGAGCCATCGATTCCTCCGCGAATGGACCAGCGTCCACCCTTGTTCTGCATCTAGGGATGCGTAGTCTCACCAACCACGCTCTGTCCAGTCCACGCTCACCCCGGCATGACGAGAAGGAAGTTTCCGATGCCCATCACCGCCCCTTTCGTCTCTCGCGCCATGGACATCGAGGAGGCCTGGATCGACTACAACGGCCATCTCAACATGGCCTATTACAACGTGCTGTTCGACCGGTGCTCCGACGAAGCCTTCGAGATGATGGGGATGGGGCCGGATTATGTGAAAGAACGACGGCTGACCATCTACACCGCGGAAGTCCATGTCTGCTACGTCCAGGAGTTGCATCTCGACCACAAGGTCACGGTCTCGTTCCAGCTGCTGGACCACGACGAGAAGCGGCTGAGGGCCTATCAGGAAATCCGCCATCTCGACGGCTGGCTCGCCGCCACCTCCGAAACGCTGTCGTTGCATGTCGACATGGCTGGCCCGAAGGTCGCGCCCTTCCCCGCTGACGTCCTGGCCAGGCTGGAAGCGATGCGCGCCGCCCATGCCGCCCTGCCGATGCCAGAGCGCGCCGGCCGCTCGATCGGTATTCGTCGTAAGCCGGCTTGAACCGCAACCCAACCGCCGTTAACCTTACCGAGGTTTTAACGTGAACAAGCCGAATTGAGACGTTGAACGACTCAGCGCGGCGTTGGAAAACCATCCGCATCGAATTGCGATACGGGCGGCGGAGCAGCAGCGGTTCGGGGAACGTGCATGAAAACCGACATCAAGGTCGAGGCGGACAGGCTGGCGGCTGATCCACGCATCACCGACTATGATTTCTGGCGCTCGCTGAAGAACCTCAATAACGAGATCTTCCACATCGCCAACAACAACGAGCCGATCCCCTTCGCCATGATCCGCTGGCGCGCCATCCTGAAGCAGGCGCGGATGAAGCGCGGCCACCCTTGAGCGGTGCGGGAAGAAACAGACCGGCCGTCCGGTTTGCATCTGGTATATTTGCGCCGCCCCTCGTCGCCCCGCCATGCACTTCTCCCCATCGCGCCAACGCGTTCCGCGACGGTTACAGCGTCGGTGAATTGCATGGCCTACTCCCTGCCAATATGGATTGCTGGCGGATAGCAATGGAGATGCGGGATGGCGAATGACTCGCTGTCTGAAATCGAAGCAGGATTGCCGACATGGGCGGCGGCGATCGCTGATCGACTTGACTTCTTCCGAAGCCGGCACTTCAGCAAACACAGCAGCAGTGAGTTGACGGTCGTTCTGGCCGCGCTTCGCCGCCGCGTCGCGGCACCAGGCGGTGGGGATCAGGCTCTCCGTGCTTTTCTGCACGCCTGTCTAGCGCTGCTTGAAGAGGCAGCGGCCTCGCGAATGGACCTCGCGAGCATCTCCCGTGACTTGGCAAGGCTGTGCAACATGGCGCGAACATCCCTTGAGGGCGATTGCGACGATCGGCCATTGATGGACTATGAGGACAATATGAAAGGTTTGTCCGGTGCATCACGCTGGGCCGCCCGAGTCCCGGGTCGCGTGGTTTGGTTGGCCGCCATGGCTGCCGAAGTTCCTGATGCGGAAGCCGAAGCCGCCGTTATGCTGGTGAATGACCTATCTGCCGTTGACGCGGACTTTCCTCTGCGCGCCCTTCGTGTGGCGTCCCGAGCTTAAGCATCGTCTTGCGGCTCGTGGCTCTGCTCCTTGCCGCCGCGCGATAGGGCTATGTGGCTGTTGCCTGCCCGCTCACGAATGATCGCCCCGTCCTGCCGCTTCACCGCCCCCAGCGGCGATCGCGGCACCACCGGCGACGACTGGATGATCGCCGTATTGGTCATCGCATGGGGAATGATCCGGTCGATCACCCGCTCGAGTTCGGCCACCGAGCCGACATGCGCCAGCGCGATGAAACAGTCTTCGCCGGTGACCCGGTCGCATTGGGCGATTTCCGGCAGGTCGCGGATGATTTCGGCCACGACAGCCAGTTGCCCCGGCACCGGCCTGATGCGCAGCCATGCCGACAGCTTCATGCCCAGCGCGGCCGGATTGATGCGCACCGTATAGGCCTCGATCACGCCGCTTTCCTGCAGCCGCTTGATGCGCTCGGCGACGCTCGGCGCCGACAGGCCGACCGATCGCGCCAGTTCGGCGGTGCTGGTGCGCGCATCCTTTTCCAGCAGGCGCAGGATTTTCAGGTCCGCCGGATCCAGATCGGTATTTTCATTTCGAAGGCGTTTCAGCGGAATACTCCTTGCTTCCGGAAAGCAAATGGCCGCCATGACCGGCCATCATCCATATCAATGGCAAAAATCGCCTGCGATACTGATCCCATGGAAGATCGGACGCAAGCCCCGGCAGCAAGTCCGGCACTCGCCGGCCCCGCCTTTACCTTGGCAAACTCGGTCCCGCCGCATCTCTGGTTCGGCGTCAGCTCCGTGTTCCACTATCTCGGACCGGCCTTTGCGGTGCTGCTGTTCCCGCATGTCGGCGTGCTCGGGATGGCTTGGCTGCGCATCGCCACCGCTGCACTCGTCTTTGCTCCGCTGACCCGGCCATGGGCGGTCTTCGCCCGCGCCGATCGCTCGACGCGATTGTTGCTTGTGGCTTTCGGCGCCTGCCTTGGGGTGATGAATTGCTCGTTTTACCTGGCGCTCGACCGGCTGCCGATCTCGCTGGTGGCGGCGATTGAATTCGTCGGCACCATCGGGGTCGCGCTTGTCGGCCTCAGAAGCCCGCGCAATCTCGCCGCCCTCGCAATCGCCGTCGCCGGCACCCTGTTGCTCATGGACGTCAAATGGTCGAGCGATCCCGTCGGCCTGTTCTGGGCCTTCCTCAATGGCGCACTGTTCGTTGGCTATATCGTGCTCGGCCACCGCGTCGCGCGCGCCGGCGCCGGCGATGGAATCGCCGGGCTGGGTGCCGCCATGGCGGTCGCCCTTCTCGTCGTACTGCCGATCGGTTTTGCCGATGCACTGCCGGCTTTCTCGGCGCCGCCGCTGCTGCTTGCGGCGGTCGGCGTCGGCATCTGCTCGTCGGTCATTCCCTATATCTGCGACCAGCTTGCCATGTCGCGGCTGCCGCGCTCCAGCTTCGCGCTGATGCTGTCTTTGCTGCCGGTCACCGCGACGTTGATCGGTGTCATTGTGCTGCGGCAGGTGCCGAGCCTCACCGACTGCATCGGCATCGCGCTGGTGGTGGCCGGCGTCGCCCTTCACAAACCGGCGCCGGCGCCCGCCTGATCAGCCCAGCTTCTCCTTGAGGAAGGCGATCGTCCGGCCCCAGGCGAGGTCAGCCGCCTTCTTATCGTAGCGGGCCGCCGACGTGTCGTTGTTGAAGGCATGGTTGGCGCCTTCATAGACATAGACCGAGTATTCGACATGGGCTGCGTCGAGTTCCTTCTTGAAGGCGTCGATGCCGGCATTGGTGCGGGTGTCGAGCCCGGCATAATGCAGCATAAGCGCGGCCTTGATCTTCGGCACGTCCTCGGCCTTTGGCTGCATGCCATAATAGGCGACCGCGGCTGCAAGATCCGGCGCGTTGACGGCCAGCATGTTCACCGTGCCGCCGCCCCAGCAGAAGCCGACGGCGCCGACCTTGCCGTTGCCGTCCTTGTAACCTTTGAGGTAGGCGACCGTTGCGACGGCATTGGCGGCGACCTGTGCTGGATCGAGCTGGGAAAACAGGTCACGTGCCCTGTTTTCATCGGCCGGCGTGCCGCCGAGCGGCGTCATGAAGTCCGGTGCGAGCGCTACGAATCCTTCCAGCGCAACGCGCCGCGCCACATCGCGAATATGCGGGTTGAGTCCCCGGTTTTCGTGCACGACGATGACGGTGCCCAGCTTGCCGGACTGACCCGCCGGCTTGACCAGATAGCCCTTCATCTGGCCACCGCTGTCCGGGTAGCTGATGTCCTCGCCTTTCACACGCGGATCGTCTTCCGCCACGATTGCCGCCTGGGCCGAGTTCGCCGCCAGCAGCGGCGCGATCGCGGCGGCTGCGGCACCCGATCCGGCAAGCCTGGTCAACTGCTCCATGAAGCGGCGGCGATCGAGCGTCAGATGCGTGTATTCGTCATAGGCATCGATCATCGCCTGGGTAATGACAGGCTCGGCGGCAGTGGGTCCGGCAGGTGTTGTCATGGCGCGCTCCTCGTCGCCCCCCGCGGCAACATAGAGCCGAAGCTTGCCTGGTCCAGTCACGGCTGAGTGAGGCTGCCAAAAGTCCCTGCACGAGGGCCGTGATGCCGCGCGCCTCACTGTCGTTAAATTTTGGTCCTTTGTGGCAATGCAAAATGCACGTACCACAATGTAAAAAGAAGTTACCGAGCTATGCCTCACTCGGGCCATTTGGCGAACGAGAATGGCCATTTGGCGGGAAAAGAATGCCTGACGACGAAGGAATAAGCCCATGACCTTTCCCTTCCCGCTTCTGGCAAGTGGGTTCGCACTCGCCGCTATGACTTTGCTGGCGCTGCGGTTCACCGCCTTCAAACGATCGTTGATCAAGGTCCGCTCCAACCGGCACCCGCCCACAAACACCAAAGCCTGAGGAAAGGTCGTGGACGTTCAGGACATCATCAACACCGTCTCCCAGAAATCCGGTCTCAACCAGGCTTTGACGGAAAAGATCGCCGGCACGATTTTCTCCGTGCTCGAACACGAGGCGGAAGGCACGACTCTGTCCAGCTTCTTCGCCAAGATCCCGGGAGCCGACGCCCTGGCCAAGCAGTATGATGTCATGGCTCCCGGCACGGCTTCCGGCGGTGGTCTCCTGTCCTCGCTGGAGGGCGCGCTCGGCGGCGTTCTCGGCGAAAAGACCGGCGCGCTGATCAACGGCGTCGCCATACTCAAGGCATCAGGCCTCACGCTGGCACAGATCAGCCAGGCCGGCACGATGCTGGTCCAGCAGGCCGAGACAGCCGCCGGCCCGCAGCTGACCAGTGAGGTACTTGCATCGGTACCCGACCTGAAAGGGCATCTCGGGCTCTGAACGACTTCTCTATTTCGGCAGCGTATAGGCCATCACATAATCGCCCGGCTTGGTGCCGACCGAGCCGTGGCCGCCGGCAACGATGACGACGAACTGGCGGCCGTCGGCTACCGTGTAGGTCATGGGTGTCGACTGCCCGCCGGCAGGCAGCCGCGCCTGCCAGAGCTGTTTGCCGGTCGTCAGGTCATAAGCGCGCACATAGTCGTCGACCGCCGCGCCGAGGAAGGCGACGCCGCCGGCAGTGATCATCGGCCCGCCAATGCCGGGCACGCCGACCTTGAACGGCAGCGGCAGCGGCGTCATGTCATAGACGGTGCCGTTGCGATGCTTGTAGACGATCTTGCCGGTCCGAAGGTCGGCGCCCGCCACATAGCCCCAGGGCGGCGCCTGGCAGGGAATGCCGAGCGGCGACAGGAACGGCTTCAATATGACTGCGTAAGGCGCACCGTCATTGCGGTTCAGGCCCTGTTCGCTGCCCTTGGTGTCGCCGGGCGGCGGCACGTCGGCGCGCGGCACCAGTTTGGAGATGAACGCCAGGTATGTCGGCATGCCGAACATCACCTGCCGGACCGGATCGACTGCCACGCCGCCCCAGTTGAAGGTGCCGAAATTGCCGGGGTAGATCAGCGAGCCCTGCAGTGACGGGGGCGTATAGCGGCCCTCATAGCGCAGCTTCCGAAGCTCGATCCGGCAGGCCAGCTGGTCGAACATGGTGATGCCCCACATGTCGGCGCCAGTCAGCGGTTTCGGACTGAAGCTCAGGTCCGAGAGCGGCTGCGTCGGCGAGGTATGGTCGCCTTCGATCGCGCCGCCCGGCGCCGGCAGTTCCTTGACCGGAACGATCGGCTCGCCGCTGCGCCGGTCGAGCACATAAAGGTCGCCCTGCTTGGTCGGCCCGACCAGCGCAGGCACCACGCCACTTTCCGTGGTGATGTCGACCAGCGTCGGCTGCGCCGGCACGTCCATGTCCCAGAGATCGTGATGCACGGTCTGTTGCACCCAGCGCAATTGGCCGCTGTTGAGGTCGAGCGCGGTGATCGACGAGGAGAATTTCTCGTCGTTGGCGCTGCGCCCGGCGCCGAGCTGGTCCGGCGTCTTGTTGCCGAGCGGCACATAGAGCAGGCCGAGCTTCTCGTCGGCGCTCGCCGTCGACCACATGTTGGGCGAGTTGTTGGTATAGGTCTGGCCCGGCGGCAGCGGCGTCGTCTGGTCCGGATTGCCGGAATCCCAATTCCACAACAGCGCGCCGGTGTCGGCATCGTAGGCACGGATGACCCCGGACGGTTCCTGCGTCGAATAATTGTCGTTGACCGCGCCGCCGACGATGATCTTGTTGCCGACGATCAGCGGCGCCGAGGTCGAATAATAATAGCCCGGCTTCGGATATGGCATGTTGGCGAGCAGGTTCAGCGTGCCGCCTTCGGCAAATGTGGGGCAGACCTGGCCATTCGCGGCGTCGAGCGCGATCAGCCGGGCGTCGGATGTCGGCATGTAGATGCGTGTGGCGCAGGGCTGGCCGGCGGCGATCTTGGCGTCGGCATAATAGGACACGCCGCGGCAAGTCTGGTGCTGGCGGTCCTTGTCGAGCTTGACCTGCGGATCGAAGCGCCATTTCTCCTTGCCGCTCGCGGCGTCTACGGCGATGGCAAAATTATGCGGCGTGCAGATATAGAGCGTGTCGGCAATCTTCAGCGGCGTCACCTGATAGGTCGTCTCGGCGATGTCGTCGGGCCCTTTCACGTCGCCGGTGCGATAGGTCCAGGCCGGCTGCAGATTGGCGACGTTTTCGGGGGTGATCTGGTCGAGCGGCGAATAGCGCTGGCCATATTGCGTGCGACCGTAATAGTGCCATTCGCCAGCCGGCACGTTGCCGCCGAGGTCGGCCGTCGGCGTCACCTTGTCGGTGTTGAGTTCACCCGTAATATCCTTTGGATCGACCGTCATCGAATAACCGGCGACGGCAAGCGATGCCAGCACGGCGAGGATCAGCGGCGCGCGTCCGTGGGGACCGGTAAGCCCGCGCCGCGCCCATGGCGTCAAAAGCCACAGCGCGACAAGCACGATGATGCCGCCGCGCGGACCGAGCTCCCACCAGTCGAAGCCGATCTCCCAGACCGCCCAGGCGAGCGTACCGAGCACGATCGCCGCGTAGAGCCACAGCGCCGTGGATCTGCGCCTGTAGAGCAGCCAGGCCGCGACGAGGAAAGCTAGACCGACGACGACGTAATACCAGCTGCCGCCCAGCGTCACGAGCCAGATGCCACCGCCGCCAAGCGCCAGGCCGATGAGGAAAAGGATCAGGGAGGTGATGACCACAGCCAAGACGGTGCTCCTTCGACCGGTGCGCTTCGCGACGCGTCCATGGGCAACCCCGCATTGCGTTCCTGCCCCCACGCAACTTTCTCCGGCCCGTCTTGTGTGTCAAGCGAGCTCGAAGCAATCCATGATCGGACCAACAACGACGCTGCTGATTTCAACGCTGTGGGCAAACTCGAGGCCACACGCTAAAGTAGCGATCTCACCTTGCCGGTAACCAGGTTTTCCAGCAATCTGGCTTGAGCCACCAAAACCTTGGAGCAACCAGAGTGACGTCATTCCTAGTGCCTACGACACGAGCAGTGCTTATCGTATGCGCTCTCCTCCTCGGGCTGGTCGCCGTGACAGTGGCCGCACCGGCACAGACGATCGGCGAGATCAACAGGGCAAACGGCCTTCACGAGATGCTGATGGGCATCGGCCCCAGTATCGCCAATGGCATGAACTCCATACCGGGACCTCTGTCGAAAAATTTCCAGGAGGCCTGGTCGGAGGCGATGGAAGGCTCCTTCGACGCGGCCAAAATGGAGACGGCCGTCGAATTGCACATGGCGGACAAGCTGACCGCTGCCGATCTGTCCGATCTTGCCGCGTTCTACGCTTCGGCTTTGGGCAAACGTGTTACCGCTCTGGAAATTCAATCGTCTGGTTCTGAGGGTAAGGAAAAAAAGAGGACAGACGGCCACCGCATCCTCGCCGAGCTGCCATCCAAGGATCCGGTCCGTCTCGAGTTGTACAGGAAGATCATGGATGACATCAGCGCCGTCGACACGGGCGAAGCAATGGCGCTGAATATAGGCTACGCGATGTTTTCGGGCGTGGTGGGAGCGGCAGGAAAATCCCTCCCGGACGACCAGATCATGGCTCTGGTGCACCGGCAATACGCAAGCATTCGCCAGAAAATCGAACAAAACGTCATGGAAGGGGCCGCCTACACCTACAGAGATCTGCCGCTTGAAGATCTCAAGCTTTATTCGACATTCCTGGCTTCGCCCGCCGGCAGCCGCTACTACGATCAAATGCTGGCCGCCCTGAGCGCGGTGATAGCAGGGGAAGCGCGCTCGTTCGGACACCGGTTGTTCGTAGCGCTGGGTTACCGCAAGGCCTGAGCAGGCGGGTATCGCACCGCTCGGGTGCTTTACCAGAACAAAACGGAGACACTTCTGGCCTTTCGCTGCCGAATCACTACATTCGGGGGAGATGTCCGGGTTTTCGGAAGACATGCCGTTTTTTGACGAACCGAACGCGCGGCCCGCGGCCCCGTCGGGCATTGCCGCGCGCGCCATGGCTGCCCGCAGCAACCAGAACAACGCGCCCGATTATCTCAACGGCCTCAACCCCGAGCAGCGGCTGGCAGTAGAAACCACCGAAGGCCCGGTGCTGGTGCTGGCCGGCGCCGGCACCGGCAAGACGCGGGTGCTCACCACCCGCATCGCCCACATCCTTGCCACCGGCAAGGCCTTTCCCTCGCAGATCCTCGCCGTCACCTTCACCAACAAGGCGGCGCGCGAGATGAAGCAGCGCATCGGCCTGTTGATCGGCGACGGCAATGTCGAGGGCATGCCGTGGCTCGGCACCTTCCACTCGATTGGCGTCAAGCTGCTGCGCCGACATGCCGAGCTGGCCGGGCTCAAATCCGACTTCACCATTCTCGACACCGATGATGTCGTGCGGCTGATCAAGCAGCTCATCCAGGCCGAAGGGCTGGACGACAAGCGCTGGCCGGCCAAGCAGTTCGCCCAGATGATCGACGGCTGGAAGAACAAAGGCCTCGGTCCCGCCGACATCCCCGAGGGCGATGCCCGTGCCTTCGCCAACGGCAAGGGCCGCGAGCTCTACAAGGCCTATCAGGAGCGGCTGAAAACGCTGAACGCTTGCGACTTCGGCGATCTGCTATGCCACCCGATCCGCATCTTCCGCGCCAATCCGGACGTGCTGAAGGAATACCACAAGCGCTTCCGCTACATCCTCGTCGACGAGTATCAGGACACCAACACCGCCCAGTACATGTGGCTGCGCCTGCTGGCACAGCGGCCTCAATCCTCCCCCCTTGAGGGGGAGGAAATCCTCTTTTACGTCGCTTCGCGCGGCCACCATGCCGACATCGGCGGCACCGCGCCTGGCTCGATGACGCCGCTTGCCACTACCGTCGACGAGGAAGGCGTGCTGTTCGATAATTTCCGCATCGTCGATCGCGGCCGGTTCCGCGAAAAGGACCTGGAGACGCTGCTCACCGACCACCCCTACCCGGCGCGCAATCCGCACCAGAACATCGCCGACCTCAAGGCGCAGATCGCCGCGAACGAAAAGGGCGTCGCCGAACTGCGCAAGATGGTCGCGCATTTCGGTCTCGATGTGGTCGAAGCCTATATGGGCCACGTCCAGGACAATGCCGCCGAAAGCGTGCGTCGCGTGCTGGAGCGGCTGCCCGACAGTTCCGAATACGAATATCCGACCGACACCGGCCAAATGATCAGGGTGAAGATATCGGTCGACCGGCGGAAGCGAGAAGCGACTGTCGATTTCACCGGGACATCGCCGGTCATGAAGAACAACTTCAATGCACCAGAGCCGGTCGCCCGTGCCGCTGTGCTTTATGCGTTCCGCGTCATGGTCGAAGACAACATCCCGATGAATGCCGGATGCCTGCGGCCGATCAACATCATCATTCCCGACGGCTCGATGCTGAAGCCCGCCTATCCCGCGGCAGTCGTCGCCGGCAATGTCGAGACCTCGCAGCACGTCACCAACGCGCTGTTCGGCGCGATGGGCGCGATGGCCAATGCGCAAGGCACGATGAATAATCTCACCTTCGGCAACAAGCAGTACCAGTATTACGAGACGATTTGCTCGGGCTCGCCGGCCGGCCGGATGAACGACGGCCGCGGCTTTGCCGGCACCTCCGGCGTCCACACCCATATGACCAATTCGCGCCTGACCGATCCGGAAGTGCTGGAACTGCGTTTCCCGGTATTGCTCGAGGATTTTCATATCCGCGAAGGCTCCGGCGGCAGAGGCAAATGGAATGCTGGCGACGGCACCAAGCGCACCATCCGCTTCCTAGAAAAGATGGAATGCGCGATCCTGTCCTCGCATCGCAACCGCCCGCCGCAAGGCCTGGACGGCGGCGGCGATGGCGAGGTTGGCTCGACCAAGATCCGCCGCAAGGATGGCCGCGTCGAGGTCCTGAAGGCCTGCGATCAGACCGTTCTCGACGCCGGCGAGGCGGTCATCGTGACGACACCCACTCCAGGCGGATTTGGCAAGGCCTGAACTTCAACAGGCTGTCACTGGGCTGTCATGACCCTGCGCTACCCGCTTGCGGCAAAGCAAACGGGGAATCGCCTTGCCATGACGGACATTTCTGGGGAACTGGTTTTTCGCCGCGGCAAGGAAGTCGGCAAGGCCGTCTACCAGAACCGCCCGCTGTCGAAAGCCGGCATCTCCGAGCGCCTGTTCGCCTTCCTGTTCTCCGGCCTTGTCTACCCGCAGATCTGGGAAGACCCAGACGTGGACATGGATGCGATGCAGCTCGGGACGGGCCACCGTATCGTCACCATCGCGTCTGGCGGCTGTAACATCCTCGCCTATCTCACCCGGTCGCCGGAAAGGATCGATGCCGTCGACCTCAACGCCGCCCATATCGCGCTGAACCGCATGAAGCTCGAAGCCGTCCGTCACCTGCCGTCGCAGGGCGACCTGTTCCGTTTCTTCGGCGCGGCTGGGACCGGGCACAATTCACAGGCCTACGACCGCTTCATCGCGCCGCATCTCGATCCGGTCAGCCGCCATTATTGGGAGCGGCGCAACTGGCGCGGCCGTCGCCGCATCGCTGTCTTCGACCGCAATTTCTACCAGACGGGCCTGCTCGGCCTGTTCATCGCCATGGGCCACCGCACCGCAAAGTTCTTCGGCGTCGACCCGGCCGGCATCATGGACGCCAAGAGCATCGCCGATCAGCGCCGCTTCTTCGACGAGGAGCTGGCGCCGGCCTTCGAAAAACCGCTGCTGAAATGGGCGACCTCGCGAAAGGCTTCGCTGTTCGGCCTCGGCATTCCACCGGCCCAGTACGATTCGCTGATCACCTCGGGTGACGGCACCATGGCCAGCGTCCTGAAGGCACGACTGGAAAAGCTCGCCTGCGATTTTCCGCTGAAGACCAACTATTTCGCCTGGCAGGCTTTCGCCCGCCGCTATCCCAATCCCGGCGAGGCCGCCCTGCCCGCCTATCTCGAAAAGCGCAACTACAAGGCGATCCGCAACAATG
This sequence comes from Mesorhizobium sp., assembly GCF_005063415.1. GTDB lineage: Bacteria > Pseudomonadota > Alphaproteobacteria > Rhizobiales > Rhizobiaceae > Mesorhizobium. The sequence continues at coordinate 20,268 of NZ_SUEG01000049.1, read as the reverse complement.
TCGATCGCGTTGCCATCCACCACGCCAATCTGATCGAGTTCCTTGCCGGCAAGGATGCCGGCTCGGTGGATCGCTTCGTGCTGCTCGATGCACAGGACTGGATGACCGACGACCAGCTCAACGGGTTGTGGGCCGAGATCACCCGAACCGCCTCCACCGGCGCCCGCGTCATCTTCCGCACCGCGGCGGAACCCAGCCTGTTGCCCGGCCGCGTCTCGAATTCGCTGCTCGACCAGTGGCGCTATGAGAACGACGCCTCGCGCGAGTTTTCGGCCCGCGATCGCTCGGCCATCTATGGCGGCTTCCATCTCTACGTGAAGCACGGCGCATGAGCGCGACCGAATTGCCGGCCAGCCATGCCGAGCTGATGGACGGCGTCTATCGTTGGCAGCGTCATATCTACGACCTGACCCGCAAATACTATCTGCTCGGCCGCGACCGGCTTATCTCCGGCCTTGATGTGCCGGCCGGCGGGACCGTGCTCGAGCTTGGCTGCGGCACCGGCCGCAACATCATCCTCGCCGCCCGCCGCTATCCCGGCGCCCGCTTCTTCGGCCTCGATATTTCGGCCGAGATGCTGGAGACGGCCACCGCCGCCCTTGCCCGCGAAGGCCTCTCCGGCCGCGTCACGCTGGCGCGCGGCGACGCCACCGATTTCGACGCGACGGCATTGTTCGGCGTCGAAAGTTTCGACCGCGTCTTTGTCTCATATTCGCTGTCGATGATCCCCGGCTGGGAAAAGACGGTATCCGCGGCTCTTGCTGCCCTGTCTCCTGGCGGCTCGCTGCATGTCGTCGATTTTGGCCAGCAGGAAGCCCTGCCCGGCTGGTTCCGCACGCTGCTGCGCGGCTGGCTGAAAAATTTCCATGTCGAGCCGCGTCAATCGCTGCGCGCGGTTCTGGATTCGGAATCTGCAAGAGTTGGCGCAAGCTTCCGTTTCCAAACGCTTTATCGCGGCTATGCGTGGCTCGCCGTGATCGGACCAGGTCGATAGCTAGGATGTGTTGAGATTCAGGTCAGGCCGAGTCGAAAACGGTGGGTTCCGAGAACCGGAGCGGAGCGTACTTTTGGGTACGTGAGCACCGGCCTACGTCGGCCGTAGCCTTAACTGCCACGACCGCTCATGAGTGCTTTGGCCGGCGAAGGCCGGAATCGCAGGAAACCGCCGTTTGCAGGCCGGCATCACCTGAATATCGATACAGCCTAATGCAGCGCCTTCACCAGCGCAGCCACCATGACCTGCGGCCGATAGCCGAGCTTGGCCGGCGTCAGCCCGAGCCGCACCACAACCAGCTGCTCGGAGGGAATGATGGGAACCGTTTGTCCGTCATGCCCCTCCATCCAGTAGGTGTCCTTGGGCAGGCCGGCGGCAGTGCCGGCGCCGGGGTTTTCTTCGTCGCCTGGCCCTTCTATCCATAATTGCCCCTTGCCGTAGACCTTCGAGGCAGTTGCCGGTTCCCGCATCCAGTCGACGAAGCCGGCGGGCAGGATCTCCTTGCCGTTCCAGACGCCGCCCTGCAGCAGGAACTGGCCGAAGCGCGCCCAGTCGCGTGCCGTGGCATAGAGATAGGACGACCCGACGAAGGTGCCGTGCTCGTCGGCCTCAAGCACCGCGCTCTGCATGCCGAGCGGATCGAACAGCGCGGTCCTCGGCCAGACCAGCGCCTTGTCCTTGTCGCCGATCGCGTCCTGCCACAATCGGGACAGCATCACCGCCGTGCCGCTCGAATAGGAAAACACCTTGCCGACCTCGCCGGTCAGCGGCTTGGATCCGGCAAAGCCCGCCATGTCCGGTTCGAGATAGAGCATGCGCGTCACATCGGCGACGTCGCCATAATCCTCGTTGAATTCCAGCCCGCTCGACATCGCCATCATGTCGGCGAGGCTGATCACGGCGCGGCCATCTCCCTTCCAGGGACCGAACAGACCCTGGTTAGTCATCGCCAGCTTGCCGTCCTTCACCAGCGTGCCGACGATCGCCGCATTTACCGTCTTGGTCATCGACCAGCCCAATAGCGGCGTCTTTTCGGAAAAGCCGTCGCCATAGCGCTCTGCGACGATGCGGCCGTTCTTGACCACCACCACCGCCCGCATACCGGCGCCGGTCATTGCTGGATCGTCGAGGACTTTCGCGACCTCGGGATCCTGCGAGGCATCGGCCTTGTCGCCGTCCGGCCAGATCGCATCGGGCAGCGCCGCCGACGTCGGTGCAGCTCCGGCGACAGCCTTGGCGGCGGCAATATCGCCGTCGGGAACCGAGGCGCAGCCGAGCCCGTCGCGCGCAACCGCGACACTTTTGCCGAGCGCGCCGAACAGGCCGGCCGAAACCGTTCTCTTCTCCTTGTCGACTGACACTCGCATCAGCTTCAGCAGCGGATGACCTGGCGCCTGCACATCGACGGCGAGCACGTCGTCAGCATCTCGCCCTGCGATGAACACGTTCGAGCAGACGATCTTGGCCGCATAGCCGGAACCGACGCGGATCAGTTCCGGCGGCGCAAAATACAGCCAGCCGGCGAGTACCGCGGCAGCCAGCACAGCCAGGCCGAGCAGCCATTTGACGAACTTCAAAAGGATCTGCATTTTGAGTTCCCCCGGCGCGCTCGATCTATGTCATCGATTTGCCGCCATTGTTTCGGCAAAATCGCGGCTCTTGTCGAGCGCCGTCAACCGAATATCAACCATGATCGGCGATCACAGGTGCATGTCGCCAGAAGTGCGTAGCGGTTTTGGGACAACGACATGCATGGACAATCTAAGCGCGTCGAAGCGGCGCGCTTAGGACAGACCGGGCGATCCTGTGGGGTGACCGTCCGGCGGGGCTTGAATGCATGCGTCCCAGACTGCGCAACGGTTTGGGAACGCATGAAACGAAGATCAAGGCGCGTCGCGTACGTCGGTTTCAGACACGCCGCGCCCGGTCGAGGGGCCACCCGCGGAAAGACCCATCAGCGGCCGGCTGAAACCGGCTCGGGAAGTAGCGATGCGCCGTTTCGCGGTCCTCATAACGCTGATGCTGCTTGGTGCCTGCTCGACGGTCGAGGATCTGACGCCATCGCTGTCGTCATCCAGCGCCCCGACGGTTGCGGTACGCGCGCCGCGTTTTGCCGATTCCGACCCGCATGAATGGGACAGCGGCGCACCGTGGAGCTATGCCGTCCACGGCACCGACGTTTCCAAATACCAGACCTCGATCGACTGGCCGGCCGCCAGGGCCAGCGGCATCTCTTTCGCCTTCATCAAGGCAACCGAAGGCGGAGACCGGTTCGATGAAGCTTTCAACGAGCATTGGAGCCGCACCAAGGCCTCAGGCGTCCCCCGCGCCGCCTATCATTTCTTCTACTTTTGCACGCCCGCCGCTACCCAGGCGCGCTGGTTCATCCAGAACGTGCCGAAAGACAGTTCGGCGATGCCGCCGGTTCTCGACATGGAATGGAACCCGAAATCGCCGACCTGCAAGCTGCGGCCCGATCCCGCCACGGTACGCAGCGAGATGAGCACATTCCTCGAAATCGTCGAAAAACACTACGGCAAGAAGCCGATCATCTACACGTCGGTCGACTTCTTCGAAGATAATGGTTTATCGGGCTTCCCCGGCTACCCCTACTGGCTGCGCTCCGTCGCAGGGCATCCGCGCCAGAAATACGGCAGCCATCCCTTCACCTTCTGGCAGTATACCGGAACGGGCGTCGTGCCGGGCATGGCCGGAAACGCCGACATCAACGTCTTCAACGGCTCCGAAGCCGCGTGGAAGAAGTGGTTGCGGCAGAACACCCGTTGACACCAGGCCTGCCGCCTGCTTTTCGACACAGCCAATGACGAATGCCCGCAACCGCTGGTAATCTTCTCGGAAGGATGGCGATGCGATCGCGCTTTGGATTTCTCGCGGCGCTGCTCCTGACCGCCGTGCCGGCCGCGGCACAGCAATGCGGCGGCGATTTCGAGGCATGGAAGCAGGGCGTGGCGGCGGAGGCCAGGGCGGCCGGCGTCGGCGCTGCCGGCCTTGATGCGCTGGAAAACGCCACCCTTGATGAGAAGGCATTGGCACGCGACCGCGCCCAGGGCGTCTTCACCCAGACCTTCATCGAATTCTCGAACCGCATGATCTCGTCGCATCGACTGAAGCAAGGTGCGGCCAATCTGCAAAAGTATGCCGAGATCTTTGCCCGCGCCGATCGCGAATTCGGCGTGCAGGCGCCGGTCATCGCCGCTTTCTGGGCCCTGGAAACCGATTTTGGCGCCGTGCAAGGCGATTTCCACACACTGAACGCACTGGTCAGCCTCTCGCATGACTGCCGCCGCCCGCAGTTGTTCCGGCCGCAGATCGTGCCGCTGCTGATGCTGATCGATCGCGGCGTGGTGCCGGCCGACGTGACCGGTGCCTGGGCCGGCGAGATCGGCCAGACGCAGATGTTGCCTTCCGACTATCTCGGCCACGGCGTCGACGGCGACGGCAATGGCCTGGTCGACCTGCGCGGCAGCGCGCCTGATGTGATCATGAGCACGGCCAGCAAGATCCAGTCGCGTGGCTGGAAGCGCGACCAGCCCTGGATCGAGGAAGTCCGTGTGCCCGACGATTTGCCGTGGGAGCAGACGGGACGCACCAACAAGCTGCCGTTGACGCAATGGACCCAGTGGGGCGTTACCAGGCCCGACGGTACGCCGCTTCTCGACAACGGCCTCAAGGCCGGCCTGGCGCTGCCCATGGGTCGCAAGGGGCCAGCCTTCCTGACCTACGACAATTTCGACGTCTATCTCGAGTGGAACCAGTCCTTTACCTATGCCCTGACCGCGGCAAATCTTGCCGCCCGGCTGGGGGGCGCGCCGCGATTCGATCCGCGCAACCCCGAACCCGGCCTCAACGGCGACCAGATGAAGGCGCTGCAGACCAAGCTCGAGGCGAAAGGCTATGACGTCGGCACCGTCGACGGCATCCTAGGCACCAACACCCGCGAAGCGATCCGCAAGGAGCAGATGCGGCTGGGCCTGCCGGTCGACGGTTGGCCGACGCTCGAGCTGCTGGCGAGACTGTGAATGGTGAATTGTGAATTGTGAATTGTGAATTGTGAGTGGAATAGCACCGGAGCCGCACTGAACACCAGAGCTACTACTATTCACTATTCACTATTCACTATTCACATCACCGCCTGGCAAGCAGGAAATCGATGAAGGCTCGCAGCGGGGCGGGGACCTGCCGGGAACTCGCGTGATATAGATAAAAACCCGGAAATCTCGGCGACCAGGCTTCGAGAAAGCGGATTAGCTTTCCCGCTTCGATCCACGGCCGCACCTGGTATTCCAGCATGTACGCCAGGCCGACCCCATCCAGAACCGCCCCGATCATCAGGTCCGTATCGTTGACCGTCAGGCCGCCGCTGGCGGTCACTTCCAAGGCACGTTGGCCTCGGGCGAACTCCCACCGGTAGAGATTGCCGCCGCTCGGCCACTGGAAATTGATGCACTGGTGCTGATGCAGGTCCGCGGGGTGACGGGGTATCGGGTGATGCTCCAGATAGCTCGGCGCCGCCACTGCAGCCATCTCGAGCTCCTCGCTGAGCTTCACCGCCACCATATCCTTGTGCAGCCGCTCACCCAGTCTGATTCCGGCATCGAAGCGGCCCTCGACGATGTCGGTGAGCATGTCGTCGACAATGATTGTGAGGGTGATATCGGGATAGGCGCGGCGGAAATCGCCGAGGATGGGTGCGATGAAACGCGTGGCGGCAATGCGCGGAACATTGATGCGCAGCGAGCCTGCTGGCCGGCTGCGTGATGCATGAGCGTCGGCGACGGCCCCTTCCAGTTCGCCGAATGCCGGTGCGATGCGGGCAAACAGCTTCTCGCCCTCAGCGGTCGGCGACATGCTGCGCGTTGTGCGGTTGAGCAGGCGGATACCGAGACGCTCTTCCAGCCCGCGTATCGTCTGGCTGAGTGCTGGAGGCGAAATCCTGAGCTTGGCCGCGGCGCGGACAAAGCTGCCCTCTTCGATAATTGTTGCAAATGCCGTGAGTTCGGAAAACTCGCTTCCTCGCATTATGTACCCCAGGCTTAACAAGTCAGTTAGATAATAGGCTATTCTCTGAGCAATAGCATGCTCCTAGCTTTCCCCGGAACGCCGCTCGATCGAGGCGACCGTAGTCAGACGAAGGAACAGCCATGCATCGTCCACTTGAAGGCAAAACCGCACTTGTGACCGGTAGCTCGCGCGGCATCGGACGCGCCATCGCGGAGGGGTTCGCGGCCAAGGGTGCTGCCGTGGTCGTCAACTATGTTGGCAACGAGAAGGCAGCCAGGGAAGTCGTTGCCGCCATTGAAGGGAATGGCGGAACAGCCGTCGCCATCCAGGCGGACGTCTCCAGCATCCCCGACATTCGCAAGTTGTTCGACGAAACCGAACGGCAGATGGGGCCGATTGACATCGTCGTCGCCAATGTCGGTGTCGCCGTCATAAAGCCGCTCGTCGAGGCCACCGAAGCGGACTTCGATCACGTCTTCGGCGCCAATGCCAAGGGCACCTTCTTCACGCTTCAGGAAGCGGCGCGCCGCGTTCGCGACGGTGGCCGCATCATTGCCGTCTCCACCGGTGGAACGAAAATGTTCTTCACGCAGACGGCGCTTTATCTCGGCAGCAAGGGAGCCGTCGAGCAGTTCGTCCGCGTCCTCTCGCGCGAACTCGGCCCGCGCGCCGTTACCGTGAATGCGCTATCACCAGGCTTCACCGACACCGACCTGCTTCCCGAACGGGACCGGGCCGTGGCCGCCGGAATGTCGCCCTTCGGCCGGATCGGAGCGCGGCGCGACGTCGCCGATGTCGCGGTTTTCCTGGCCTCGGACGAGGCTCGCTGGCTGACCGGCGAGAACATCCAGGCCGGCGGCGGAGTAGCCTGACGCGGGTGAATGGTGAACGGTGACGATTCACCGGAGCGGACGGAACGCAAGAACTAGTTCTATTCACTATTCACTATTCACTATTCACTATTCGCTATTCACCATCAACTAATCCGCCATCGTCTCCAGGCTGGCAAACCCCTGCGGCGCATCGCCTTCGTCGAATGGCGTCGCCACCTCGACGAAAGTGTCGGGATAGAAGCCGTTGAACCGTGTTCGGAGCGACAACGAATAGGCGCCGATATGGCCGATCTCGATCCAATCGCCGGTATCGACGGTTTCGGGCAGCCAGAACGGCCGCGACAATATGTCGACGGAATCGCAGGTCGCGCCGCAGACCTTGAACGGCACGATGGTCTTGTCCTCGCCATTGCGCGAGCGGATCGCCGGATCGGGGATGAAACGTGCCGGCAGCGTGATCTTGCCGGTCCATGAATCCGACAGCGACGCCCAGATGCCGTCATTGATGTAGAGCCTTTTGCCCTTGCGCAGCAGCACGCGCACGATCAGCGACAGGCAGCGCGCCACGATCACCCGGCCGGGCTCGGCCACCAACGGCATCTGGTCGAATTGGTACTCCTGGAGGTCGCCCGACAGCCGCGACATGATCTGGCCGAGCGACGGCATTTCCGGTTTGCGGCTGTTCGGGTCATGACCGTATTCGGCGGGAAAGCCGCCGCCGACATCGAGCCCGGCAATGTCGAAACCGACGCGGTTGCGCACCCAGTCGGCGGAGGCCAGCGCCCGCTCATAGGTGTCGGGATCCTCGATCTGGCTGCCGACGTGAAAGCATAGCCCGACCTTGTAGCCGGTTCGGTTCAGCCGTTCGGCGAGTTCGACCGCATTGGCCGGTCCGGCGCCGAACTTCTTCGACAGTTCGTAGGCCGCCGAGCCTTTCGTCTGGATGCGCACGAACACGGTGATGGCGCCCGGATCGATGTCGAGCGCCCGCACCACCCTGGTCAGCTTGGTGATCTCGTCCTCATGGTCGAGCGAAATGACGCGGATGGCGTATTTCTCCAGCGCCAGCCTGATGTCCGACTGCGCCTTGACCGGATGCATGTAGAGCATCTCGGCGTCCGGCGAGACGGCGCGCACGGCGGCGAATTCGCCGGGCGAAGCCACATCGAAGGCGCCGACGCCGGCCTCGACCAGGGCGTTGAGCACGATCTGCTCGCCATTGGTCTTGACCGCATAGGCGGTCTTGCCGGGAAACATGCCCATGAACTGTTTGGCGTCCGCCTTCAGCACCTGCGGGCGGAAGCAATAGATCGGATCGTCCGGGCGAAGCGCCAGCGCTGCCTCGCGGGCATTTTCGAATCGCTGCATGGACGAATCCCTTGACTGAGGCTGCGCACAATTAATCCAAGCTAGCGGCTAATGAAAACAATTCTATGTCTCGCCGCCCCGGCTTCGCGGCGCTACACCGTTCTGTACGCCGGTTATGGGCGAGCTAGGCCATCGCTCAGGTTTCGGGTGGCCCTTGCGGCCGGATCGGGTATGGCGTGAACAGACGCCTGAAGAGCGAGGCATCTCGTCTGGGAGGACGACCAATGGCGATAGCTGCCACCACCACGATGCGCGGGCCGATGGTGCTCAAAGACTGGGCGCAGCTTCTGCTGCTCGGCGCCATCTGGGGCGGTTCGTTCTTCTTTGCCCGCATTGCGGTGGCGGAACTTCCGCCGCTGGTGCTGGTGCTGTTCCGCGTCACCATCGCGGCGGCGGCACTTCAGCTCTATCTTGCGGTTCGCGGCCCGTCCTTTCGCCTCGCTTTGCCGCATGCCGGCCTGTTCTTCCTGCTGGCGCTCGCCAACAATGTCATCCCTTTCTCGCTGATCTTTGCCGGCCAGACCGAGCTTGGCGCCGGCGTCGCCTCGGTGCTCAATTCGACGACGCCGTTCTGGACGCTGATCCTCGCTAACGCCCTGACCAGCGACGAAAAGCTGTCATGGAACAAGCTTGCCGGCATCGCGCTCGGTATCGCGGGAACGGCGGTGATGATCGGTCCCGGCCTCGTCGCCGGGCTCGGCGGCCCGGTCTGGGCGAAATTCGCGCTGATCGGTGCCTCGGTCTCCTATGCGGTGGCGCTGATGATCGCCCGCCGCTTCAAGGGTGTGCCGTCACCGGTCATTGCCACCGGACAATTGACTTGCTCGACCATCATCATGATCCCGGTCGTTCTGTTCACCTACGGGACCGCCAATCTGTTTTCGGCCTCGCCGCCGGTCTGGGCGGCGGTGCTGGCGCTGGCGCTGCTGTCGACCGCCTTCGCCTATATCCTCTATTTCAACCTCGTTGCCTCGGCCGGCGCCACCAACGCCTCGCTGGTCACGCTCATCGTGCCGGCCAGTGCCATCCTGCTCGGCTTCCTGTTCCTGGGCGAGCGGCTCGAACTGTTCGAATTGGGCGGCATGGCGCTGATTGCGCTCGGTCTCGTCACTATCGACGGTCGCCTTTTCGGGCGGCGTTAATGCATGTTCCCAAAATGTCAGCTCGAAATCGATTCGATTTCGGCCAACGGTAGCGCTGCCATGCCCCGGCTTTGCCACAAATTATTCACAGGTCCCGAGCCGGCTTTTGACAAAGAGTTTCAATGCCTAACGGCAAACGGCAGGTCGCAAATTCCACAATTTCGTCGCATTGCAGCAAAGTTTCTCCTTGCCTGTGGCACAAATGACCCTAGACTCTCGCCATAGCTCTTTAAGAGGAGGCTATGACATGGGACTGACGAGGCCGATCAACGCATTGATGATTTGCGCTGCGTTTGCATTCATCGGCGCCCTCATTATGGGCGTCCTTCCATAAGGCCGCTGAGCGGGGGAAGACCAGCACCGAATACTCCAAACCATTGAAAAGGCCGGGCATTTTGCCCGGCCTTTTGCATTCCCCCGATCTTTGGCATTTCAAAAAGGAGCTTGCCGCTTTACGCCGCGGCGGATCCAGCCGCCTCGACTTCGTGCGACCTGATGCCGATCATGTGGCAGATGGCAAAGACCAGATCGGCCCGGTTCATCGTGTAGAAGTGGAAATCGCCGACGCCGCGCTCGACAAGGTCCAGCACCTGCTCGGCGGCCACGGCAGACGCCACCAGCGCATGCGTTTGCGGGTCGTTCTGCAGCCCATCGAAGCGCTCGGCCAGCCATGCCGGCACCAAGGCGCCGCACCGCGCCGAGAAGTTGGCGACCTGGGTGAAATTGTGCACCGGCAATATGCCAGGCACGATCGGTATGTAGATGCCGGCCCGCCGTGCCCGCTCGACATAGCGCTCATAAAGATCGTTGTCGAAGAAGAACTGGGTGATCGCCCGCGTCGCTCCGTTGTCGGCCTTGCGCTTCAGCATGTCGAAGTCGGTGGCGAAATCCGGACTCTCCGGATGCTTTTCCGGATAGGCCGAGACCGATATGTCGAAATCGCCGGCGCCCTTCAGCGCGTCAACCAGCTCGGCGCCATTGGCATAGCCTTCCGGATGCGGCCGGTAGGCCGCGCCGACGCCCTCGGCCGGATCGCCGCGCAGGGCGACGAAACGCTTGACGCCCATGTCGGCGAATTCCCGGATCACCGCATCGACCTCGTGACGCGCCGCATCGACGCAAGTCATGTGCGCCGCCGGCGTCATCGTCGTTTCATTAAGGATACGCTTGACGGTGCGGGCCGTGCGCTCGCGGGTCGAACCACCGGCGCCATAGGTGACGGAGACGAATTTCGGCTTGAGCGGCTCCAGCCGGGTGACCGTGTCCCACAGCCTTGCTTCCATCTCATCGTTCTTCGGTGGAAAGAACTCGAACGAAACCCTGACCTTGTCGCCGATGTCGGGGCGGCGGGAGAAGCGGAACTGGTTCATCAGGCGGTTTCCCCTATTGGATACGCATTGGCCGGTTGTCTGTCGTTGGAAGGCTCGGCAATCAGCATGCGCCGATCGCGGCCGAGCCAGAGTTTGACGGTGAGCTTGGCCTCGTTGCCGCCGCGCGGCTCGAATTCCTGGCTGTCCTCGAGGTCGAGGCCGGCCTCGGAAAACCAGTCGCCAATTTGCCGGTCGGAAAAGCCGAGGCGCATATGCGCGTGCTCCTCGCGCAAGAACTCCAGCGTGTGCGGCGCGAAATCGACGATCACCAGCCGGCCGGCCGGGCGCAACAGACGCGCCGCCTCGCGGATGGCACGGGCAGGATCGTCGAGATAATGCAGCACCTGATGGATGGTAACGAGATCGAAGGCGTCGCGTTCGACCGGCGGCGCAAAAATGTCGCCTTGCCGCACCTGCGCATTCGAAACGCCGGCCTTGTCGAGATTGGCGCGCGCCACCGTCAGCATCTCGCGCGACATGTCGATGCCGACACCGCGCCGATAGAGCGGCGAAAAGATCTCGAGCAGCCGTCCGGTGCCGGTGCCGAGATCGAGCATCGACTGGAACGGCCGCTTGCCGACGAGCTTGATGAGGGCTGCTTCGACCGCGCGGTCCGGCACATGCAGCGAGCGGATGTGGTCCCAGCTTGCGGCGTTTACCGAGAAATATTCGGCAGCCCGGTCCTGCCGCTTGCGCTTGACCGCGGCCAGCCGTTCGAGATCACGCTCGACCTGCGGATCGGCGCCACGGATGCCGGAAACCAGCCTGAGCACGAAATCGCGCGAGGAGTCGGAATCCGATAGCCGGAAGAACGCCCACGAGCCCTCCTGGTAGCGGCCGATCAGCCCTGCTTCCAGCAGCAATTTCAAATGGCGCGAGACGCGCGGCTGCGACTGGCCGAGGATTTCGGTGAGATCGGAAACGGTCAGATCGCCGCGCGACAGCAGCGCCAATATGCGCAGCCGGCTGGATTCGGCAGCCGCCTTCAATGTATCTACCATCGTGTCGAGAGCGACATGCATGCGAGCATTCTCTTTGAAAAGATATAAACATATGTTTATGTCGGTTTTGATAGGCTTGCAAGCGCTATGTCGCTTCCGGACAAGAAAATGACGCATGCATGGCGGACCGCGCAAGGCCGCAGGCATGATCGAGGCGAGGCCCATGTTCGAAACGCGCAGCGGCGAAAAGCTTCTGGAAACCGACCCGGCAACGATGCCGCCGGATGACCATGTCGTCTTCATTGGCCGCATCGCTTCACCTTGGGTCACGCGGGAGACCTGCCCCAAGAACATGAAGGCCGCGCGGGAGACGGGACAGCCGGCGGTTCTCACGATCGATCCGCTCTATCGGGACGGCCTGCTTGGGCTGGAACGTGCCAGCCACGTCGTCATCCTGTCTTGGCTGCACCATGCGCCGCGGCAACTGATTGTCCAGAAACCCCGCCAAGCCCCGGAGCCGAAAGGCGTCTTTTCGCTACGCTCCCCTGCCCGGCCGAATCCTGTCGGACTGCATATTGCCAAGCTCGTCGCACTCGACATCGACACCGGCCGTGTCGAGCTTGACGCCATCGACGTGCTCGACGGCACGCCGGTCATCGACATCAAGCCCTATTTCGCCTCGACCGATGCCTTCGCCGAGGCGACCATGGCTGGGCGGAACGAGACGTCCAGATCGGACGGGCAGTGAGCGCCCCGACCGGCCGCCGCCGCGCCATCGCCAAGGCGCTGACAGCGCTTCTGCCGCTGGCGCCCTATGCCGACATGGAAAAGATCCGTGCCGATGCCGGCGCCGTGCACATGAAGAGCTTGCCGCCGAGCATTGCCGTGTGGCTGGCGACGATTGCGCATATTCGCCACGCCCACACCGACTACGAAAAGCTGCTGGCCGAAGGCTATGACCGCGATTCCGCACGCTTCTTCGTCATCGAACAAACCAATATCGTGCTAACCCGCTGGCGCGCCACCCGTTTGCTCGATGATGAGGATGAGGCGTAGAGCGATGGCAAGCACACGCGTCGAGTTCTGCGGCGCCCCTCTGTTCCGCCGACGTCAGGTCGGCAACAAAAAAACCGCCTCGGCAGGCGGGTCGTTGGAGCCAATTAGCACCATACCCAAATTAGTAGCATAGCTGCCGGCACAAAGCAAGAACAAAGTTGCTCGCCTTCAGCATTGAATCGCGACTTAGTTTCAGCTTGGGTTCCTCGCCCCCACGAAGCCGAGACCGAGAGGGGGACCGCGCTCTGCGAAAGGCCCCTCTCCGGCCGCTTCGCGGCCACCTCTCCCCCGCTTCGCGGTGGGCGAGCAACCCAGGTTTTCAGAGGTCGAGGGACAGTGCTCCTCTGCCCTGCAGGATAGAGGGGTACGAAGGAATGCGGCTTCGACTGGCAACACCGCCTTGCCTGGACTCACCTTCAGGCCCGGTAAATCCACTGCTCCGGCACGCGCACCGATATCTCCTCGCCGGCCGCGATCGTGCCGGGCTTCTCGACCCAGGCGACGAGCCCGCGCGAGCGCTTCGCCGCCTTCGGGAACAGCAGCGCGCCGGCCTCGTGGTCGGCCATCCCGGCCTTTTCGGCGACCGGCCTGCCGGCGATCCGGCAAGGCCCGTTCTGCGCGTCGATCTTGACGGTCGCGCCGCCTTTGAAGAACAGCAGCGAGCCGGACGGCAGCATCGAGAGGTGCGGCAGGCCTTCGATCAGGAGATTGGCGCCGATCCATTCCGGCTTGATTTCGGCAATGCCCATCCGTTCGGCAACGATTGCCAGTTCGTCCGCCGCGACGATCGACAATTGCCGTTCGTTGCGCATCTCGGTGCCGCGCGGATACCAGGGTTCCCGCCCGCCGGAGCGCCGCGTCGTGCCGGCGTGGAAATCGCCCTCGATGCCGTCGAAACCGAGTTGCAGCGTATCCACCGCTCGTGTCTCAAAACGATCGAATGGTGCGAGATAGAGCGCCGCCACCCTGGCGGCGAGTTTTCGCGCCGGCACGATCTCGGCGGGATTTTCGGTTGCGGGAAACAGATCCGGCATCGGGTTCATTCCTAGCGGCTGGATGCAATTAGCCGAAGTCGATTTATAGGGTCCAGTCGAAAGCGTTGATGTTCCAATCAAGACGGCTGATACGGGTCGGCACCACCAGCTTCCTGGTTGAATCAGCCCCATGCAAAAGCATGCCGCATTGCTGCAGCGGTTGATAATATCGATCAGGTTGAGCCTGCGGAGGTTTATCGTGCATCCCGCATCGGCAATCGCACAGCTCTGGCTGCTCTGGGTTGTTTCATGGGCCGCGGCCGCCTTCTGGGCCGACCGGGCCGAAAAACGCGCCGGCTTCGAGGCCGAACTGCCCTACCGGGCGGTGTTGGTGGTCGGCACGATCCTGCTCTTCATTCCGGCGCACGGTTATGCCGGCCCGCTGAGGCTTTGGACGCCGAACCTTGCCGAAGCGTGGATCTGTGTCGCATTGATTGCCGCCGGCCTGGCATTTGCTTGGTGGGCGCGGCTTCATCTCGGCCGCCTGTGGTCGGGCACGGTCACCGCCAAGGCAGAGCACCGCGTCATCGACACCGGTCCCTACCGGCTGGTTCGCCACCCGATCTACACCGGGCTGCTTCTGGCGATCCTCGCCACCATGGCGGCGAAAGGCACCGTCTGGGGCGTTGCCGGCGCCATTCTTCTCACCGCCGGCATCGTCATGAAGGCAAGGCTGGAGGAGCGTTTTCTGCGCGGCGAACTGGGTAGTGCTTACGACGACTATGCCAGGCGCGTTCCGATGCTGGTGCCGCTCGCGCCGAAATAGTCAGAGCATGCGCAACAGCGCGCCGCCGATCGAGTAGCCGGCGCCGAAGGCGCAGAGCAAGCCGAAGTCGCCGGCCTTCATGTCGGCATGGTTCTCCGACAGGGCGACGATGGCGCCGGCCGCGGCGGTGTTGCCGAGGCGCTCCAGTACCATCGGCGCGCGGTCATGGTCGACGTCATGGCCGAACGACAGTTTCAGGATCATGGCGTTCATCCGCGCATTCGCCTGATGCAGCCAGAAGCGCCGGATTGCTTGCGGCGTCAGCCCGTGTTCGGCCAGGAACTCGACGATGAACTTGTGGCCGGCAACGGTGACTTCCTTGAACACCTTGTTGCCGATCTGCTTGATCAGATTGCCTTCCAGATCGATCATGTATGGATCGTCCTGGGTAGCGCGGGTGTAATAACCGAGATTGGTGCGGATGCTGTTCGACATCTGCGTCCAGGCGCGCGTGTCGAGCACCTCGAAGCGCCCCGGCCGTTTTTCGCCCTGGGCGAGCCCCTCGACGATCATCGACACGGAAGCGTCGCCGAAGATGAAATGCGTCTGCCGGTCGCGAAAATTGAGGTGGCCGGTGATGATCTCCGGCGTCGTCACCAGCACCCGTTTGTGCGCCCCTGCCCGCACCAGATTGACCGCGATGTGCAATGCCGCCGCCGCCGAAGAGCAGCCAAGCCCCATGTCGAATCCGGCACCCTTTGTGCCCAGCGCCTGCTGCATTTCGATGGCGATCGCCGGATAGGGCCGCTGATGGTGCGAGGCCGAGCAGATCACCAGATCGATATCCCCGGGCTTCAGCCCGGCATGATCGAGCGCCTTGCTGGCGGAAGCGATACCGAACTCGGCCTCCAGCGACAGCGCATCGTCGGGCCGCGCCGGGAAGCGCGGCGCCATGCGGGTCGGGTCGAGGATGCCTTCCCGTTCGATGACATGGCGGGTCTGGACGCCCGAGGCATGGACGATGAAGGCACTGTCCGATTTCTGCAGCAGCGGCTCGCCCGACACCTCGCGGCGGACGTTCTCCATGTCCACCCAGGTGTTGAAGCTGGCGACGAGCTCCTCATTGGTGATCGAAGCTTCGGGGATTTCAACGCCGATCCCGCTGATGATGACGCGATGCATTTCCAGTTCGTCCCGTGCGCAGGCGTTGCGGCTCCATGTCGACGCCGCAATAAGCTCGGCGCAACCTCTTTTGCACCTAGCCAGTTTATGCCGGCTTAAATCAAGTCCCTGGAAAGGTCTTTACCAGGCGCAGAGCTTGGTATTGGTCTGCGGGTTGTTCCAGCAGGCACCGTCATCGCGGCTGCGCACGAATTGGCCGGGCAGCGGCACGTTGCGGCGGCCGAGATTGATATAGCCATAGGCAAAACCCGGCCCGTCGATCTTCAGGACATAAGTCGGATAGCCCGGCGCAGAGATGCGAAAGCTGCCGGCATCGTCCAGCGCCCGATAGCTGCAGGAGAAATAGCCGTCGTCGCTGGTGAAGCAGCGCGCTCGCTTGGCCTGCGCCGATATCGACAAGGCAAGCACGGCGGCCGCACAAATGCTGCCGCCGAAAACTATCTTTTTCAGTGTCATCATCCACCCCCATGGCCCATGAAGGGCCGTTATCCCCGCCCCAGCGAGATGCGCATGACGGCGAAAGCCGGTCAAGCATCCGCTGTTGGCTGTTTTTGGATGTAGCTAAGAGTTTCTAGGCAGAACGCCGCGCCACGATGAAGAGACGGGGAAAGCGCAGCAACACCTTGCCGCTTGCCGTTTTCGGATAGGCTTCGCTGATCCTGGGCGTGTAGCGCTTCAGGAAAAGCTGCCGCTCGTTTTCGTCGAGCGGATCGAGGAACGGCTTCAGCCCCGTCGACTTCACCCATTCGACGATCGCCTCGGCATCGGCCAGCGGATGGTTGTAGATCGTGTGCCGGATATCGAGCCGATCCGAGAATGGCGACAAAAGGTCGTAGTAGAAGGCGACCGGCGGCAGCGGCGCGCGGGCCGCGTCGCCGAGTTTTTCGGCAAACGGCACCTCGGCCGCAATCTCCCGCATCAGCCGGTGCGAAGGCTCGGCCATATTGTCCGGCATCTGCACGGCAAGCGCGCCGCCGGGCGCCAAAAATCCCATCAGCCGCTGGAAGACCGCCGGATGCTCCGGCAGCCACTGAAACACCGCATTGGCAAAGATCACGTCGACGGGTTCCGCCGGTTGCCACTCCGCCGCATCCGCCAGCGCAAAGCTGACGCCGGGCAGGCGCGCTTTCGCCTTCTCGATCATGTCGGGCGAGGTATCGAAGCCGCTGATCTGCGCCTGCGGCCAGCGTTCGATCAACAATTCGGTCGAATTGCCCGGCCCGCAGCCAATATCGACCACCCGGCGCGGTTCCGGCACCGGCACCTGCGCGATCAAATCGCGCGCCGGCCGCGTGCGCTCATCCTCGAATTTCAGGTAGAGGGCGGCGGACCAATCGGCCATCTTGGTTCCTCAGATCATTTGAGAATTCGCCGCCCTGTAAATGTCTTACCTCGTCAGCCGCTTATACGTCATCCTGTGCGGGTTGACCGCATCCGGACCAAGCCGGCGGATCTTGTCCTGCTCGTAATCCTCGAAATTGCCTTCGAACCATTCGACGTGGCTGTCGCCCTCGAAGGCGAGGATGTGCGTCGCCAGGCGATCGAGGAACATGCGATCGTGCGAGATGATGACGGCGCAGCCGGCGAAACTCTCGAGCGCGTCTTCAAGTGCGGCCAACGTTTCGGTATCGAGATCGTTGGTCGGTTCGTCGAGCAGCAGCACATTGCCGCCGGTCTTCAGCATCTTGGCCAGATGCACGCGGTTGCGCTGGCCGCCGGACAGATTGCCGACCTTCTGCTGCTGGTCGCCGCCGCGGAAATTGAACGACGCGCAATAGGCGCGGGTGTTGGCTTCGAACTTGCCGAGCTTGACCACTTCGGCGCCGCCCGAGATCTCTTCCCAGACGGTCTTGGTCGGGTCGAGCGCGTCGCGGCTCTGGTCGACATAACCGAGCTTGACCGTCTCGCCGACGCGGATGGTGCCGGCGTCCGGCTTTTCCTGGCCGGTGATCATGCGGAACAGCGTCGTCTTGCCGGCGCCGTTCGGGCCGATGACGCCGACGATGCCGCCCGGCGGCAGCTTGAATTCGAGATCGTCGATCAAAAGCGTGTCGCCAAAGCCCTTCGACAGGCCCTCGACCTCGATCACCACATTGCCGAGCCGCTCGCCGTGCGGAATGACAATCTGGGTGTCGCTCGGACGCCGCTTGTCGGCAGCATCCAGCAGGTCCTGGAAGGCCTGGATACGGGCTTTCGACTTGGTCTGCCGGGCTTTCGGGCTCGACTGGATCCACTCGCGCTCGCGGCCGATCGCCCGCTGGCGCGCATCGTCCTCGCGGCCTTCCTGCTTGAGCCGCTTGGCCTTGGCTTCGAGATATTTGGTGTAGTTGCCTTCGTAGGGGATACCGCGGCCGCGATCGAGCTCGAGGATCCAGCCGGTGACATTGTCGAGGAAGTAGCGATCGTGGGTGATGATCATGACCGCGCCCGGATAGGCGCGCAGGTGCTTTTCCAGCCAGGCCGTCGTCTCGGCGTCGAGATGGTTGGTCGGCTCGTCGAGCAGCAGAAGGTCGGGCTGGCGCAGCAGTAGCTGGCAGAGCGCGACGCGACGGCGCTCGCCGCCCGACAGCTTGGTGACGTCGGCCTCCTTGGGCGGGCAGCCGAGCGCCTCCATCGCCATCTCGACCTGCTGTTCGAGATCCCACAGGTTGAGCCGGTCCATCTCGTCCTGCAGCTTGGCCGACTCGTCCGCCGTCTCGTCGGAATAGTTCATCATCAATTCGTTGTAGCGCTCGATGATGGCGGTCTTGGCGGCGACGCCTTCCATGACGTTTTCGAACACGTTCTTGTTCGGATCGAGCGCCGGCTCCTGCGCCAGGTAACCGACGGTAGCGCCTTCGGCCAGCCAGGCCTCGCCGCTCCACTCCTTGTCGATGCCGGCCATGATCTTGAGGATCGTCGATTTGCCGGCGCCGTTGGGACCGAGGATGCCGATCTTGGCGTCCGGGTAGAAGGACAGATGAATGTTCTCGAGCACCTTCTTGGTGCCGTAGGCCTTGTTGAGGCCGGCCATGTGATAGATGAACTGGCGTGCCACGCGCGCTTTCCCTGAAAAGTCGACTGATGTCGGATTGAATGGAAGTTGGGCGCTATGTAAGCGATGCGGCCCCGAACGGCAAACAGTTTTGGCCCCAAGCGGATTTGGTCGCACCCGCAAACGCTTAGCCGCTTCATTTCGTGCCGGCGCCCAGGCGAAAGCTCCGGTTAACCATTCCGCGTCAAAACAGTGTTGGATGGGAAATCGCTGGCAGCCGCGATTTCGGGGAGAGAGATCGGGCCGTGCTGAACAGTTTCCTGCTTTTTGCCGAAGCGGTTCTCTATTTCGGCATCATGGTCACGCTTTTCCGGTTCAGAGGCCGCATCGGCCTCGGCGTCTTCGTCTGCGCCCTTGGCGTCATGCATTTCCTGGAAACCTACCTCGCCAGCGTCTTCTACGTCGCGCTGCCGTTCGGCATGGTATCGCCGGGTTCGGCCGTGCTGTTTTCCGGCAAGCTGGTCATGCTGCTCCTGCTCTACATCAAGGAGGACGCGGCAACTGTCCGGCAGCCCATCTACGGCCTGCTGCTCGGCAATACCCTGATGATCGGGCTCGTGCTGATCCTGCGCCTGCACGACATCGCACCGCTGCCCGACGGCAAGCTTCCCGACATCGGCTTCATCGACGAGATGGGCTGGCTGATGGTGTGGGGCACGACGCTGCTGTTCATCGACGCCATCCTGATCATCCTGCTCTATGAAAAGCTCGGCAAATATCTGCGCAAGGCGCCTTTTTCCCGCATCCTGGTCTCCGTCGCCTGCGTGCTCACCTTCGACCAGGCAGGTTTTTTCACGGCGCTGCATTTCGTCACCGGTGCGCCGGTGGCGGTGTTCTTCGGCGGCTGGTTCGCCAAGATGGCAGCGGCCCTGGTCTACAGCACCATGCTGGTCGCCTATATCAGGTGGTTCGAGGCGCGGCAGGTGCCGGCGCCGCGCGGGCTTTCCGACATTTTCGACACTCTG
The DNA here is from genome assembly GCF_005063415.1 of Mesorhizobium sp. Taxonomy (GTDB): domain Bacteria; phylum Pseudomonadota; class Alphaproteobacteria; order Rhizobiales; family Rhizobiaceae; genus Mesorhizobium. Next base: position 621 of record NZ_SUEG01000049.1, on the reverse strand, counting down.
ACCTATCGCGAGCGCTATGAGGCGCTGGTCGAGCATGTCGGTCGCGACGGCCTCACCGGCCTGCTGCATAGGGGTCGCTTCGACAGCGACGGCGAGGCCGCCGTTGCTGCCAGCCTGCGCACCGCCAGGCCGCTCAGCCTGCTGGTCATCGATGTCGACCATTTCAAATCGATCAACGACCGCTTCGGCCATGCCGAGGGCGACAAGGTGCTGAAAGCCCTGGCGATTTTGCTTGGCGAACTTGTCGGGACCGAAGATCAACTGTTCAGGATCGGCGGCGAGGATGGCGAATTCCTCGCCGCCGATCCTGAACAGT
>NZ_SUEG01000049.1:0-295 GCF_005063415.1 Mesorhizobium sp. | reverse complement strand
CTCGCCAGGCTGCTGGGCGAAACCGTCAGGCAAGCGGTCAAGACGTCCGCGAGCACCAGCCGGTTCGACATCACCGTCAGCGCCGGCATCTCGACGGTCAGCGAGACGACTCGTTGCCTTGCCGATCTCTTCGCGCTCGCCGACCAGCGCCTCTACAAGGCCAAATCGACGGGACGTGATCGCGTTGTCGGCGAACCGGGCGGCAGCGAAGCAGACGGCCGCAACACATGGACCAGGCCGGAACGCAGCGCCGGCGGGTAACGCTACCCTGGCCTGCGATTGGCTCAATCAGGAT
>NZ_SUEG01000048.1 GCF_005063415.1 Mesorhizobium sp. | reverse complement strand
CGGCGGATCTCCCCCCTTGAGGGGGAGATGGCCGGCAGGCCAGAGGGGGGTGCCTGGCGCCAGCCGGAGGACAAAAGCACCCGCTTCTTCGCCAACGGCAATTTCTACACGCCCGACCGTAAGGCGCGCTTCATTGCCATCCGCCCAGCCGCACAAACCCGCACCAACCCGGACTACCCGCTCGTCCTCAACACCGGGCGCGTGCGCGACCACTGGCACACCATGACGCGGACCGGCAAGAGCCCGCGCCTGTCGCAGCACATGGCCGAACCGTTCGTCGAAATCCACCCGGCGGATGCGCAGCACTACGGCATCGGCGATGCCGACATCGTGCGCGTCTCGACTGCCCATGGCGAGGTGCTGGTCCGCGCGCTGGTGACGGTGCGCCAACGCCAAGGCTCTGTATTTGTACCGATGCACTGGACCGATCAGTCCTCCGCCCGCGCGCGCGTCGATGCACTGGTCGCGCCGACGACCGATGCGATTTCAGGCCAGCCGGCCTCGAAGAATGTTGCCGCCCGCATCCAGCGGTTCGCCGCCACGGCCTTCGGCTTCGCCGTGCTTGCCGAACGGCCCGCCTCGATCGACGCCGATTATTGGAGCCTCGCCAGCTGCCCCACCGGCTGGCGCCTCGAAATTGCGCTGCGGTCCGGCCGCGACTGGACCGGGTTTGCCGCCGCGCTGTTAGGCCTGGAAGGCGAGACGCTCGCCTATCACGACATCGCCGGCGGGCACCATCGCTTCGCCCGGTTCGCGGGCAGTCGGCTGGTCGGCGCGCTCTATCTTGCGCCTACCCCGGTAGCGGTGTCGCGCGGCTGGGCGGTCGAACAACTGGGTGCCGACCATGCCGATCGGCAGGCGCGGTTGGCGATTGTCGCCGGCAGGCCTGGCGGCAAGAGCGTCGACCGCGGTGCCATCGTCTGCGCCTGTTTCGGGGTCGGTGCCAACCAGATCGCGGAAGCGGTGCGCGGCGGCTGCACCAGCGTCGCGGCGATCGGCTCCGCCCTTCACGCCGGCACCAATTGCGGCTCTTGCCGCGCCGAGATCAAGACCATTATCGACGGGCGGCGTCTTCAAGCTGCAGAGTGAATGCGCCGAGGAACTCTGCCGCGCCGCTGTATGATGCTTACTAGCAATTTACAAACCATGGGCTACCAACGTTCTGACTTCGATTCGTTCTGAACGGGAGCCTCATGAGCAAAGCCCTGACCTCATTCGCGCTTGCCGCCGTGCTGGCGGCCTTGCTGATGGCGCTCAGCCTGGCGGTGGCCAGGCATGGCTATCCCTATGGCGCGATCGGCGCCAAGCGCTTGAGCGACGTCGCCGATGCGGGGACGTTCATTCCGCTCGCGGCGATCTATTTTTTCAGCGCACTGCTGATGATGGTTCTGCCGATCAGGCTCGCTGGCATCGTCCTGACACATGCCGCCGATGCGATCTTCTGGACGGTCATCGTGTTGTTTGCGGTCATCGTTGGATGTCTCGTCGCGAGATTTGCTTTCGGTCAGCGCGATGTGCTCTCGGCGCTGCTGAACTGGCGGTTCCTGTTTGTCGCAGCCGTCGTCGGATGCCATCTCTTCATCAATGAGCTGCGCCGCAACATCCTGTTGAGAAGCCTGTTCTTCGTCGTCTTCGCCGCAGCGACACTGGCCTGCCTGTTTTGGTCCTTCACCGTCTGAGCATGTGCGACCCGTCGGGCAGACGGCTTAATTCTTGTCGACCGGCTTCGAACGCATTCGCGAAACGGTCTCACGCTCGGCCCGCTTCGAACGCATCGGCGGCAGGCCGCGGTCGATCAGGTCCATGTCTTCCAGCACCATGTCGCCCATCCGCTTGAAGGCGATGTCGAGCGCACCGGCCCGGTGGGCGGAGCGCAGGAATCCCGGCAATGTGCGGACCGGGTGATCCTGGGCCAGAGGCTCCTCAGGAAAAACATCGCTGGCGGCGACGATATGGCCGCTGCGGACGGCGTCCATCAGTGCCGGGAAATCGACCACTCCGGCTCGGCTGAGCAGGATGAAAGCGGCTCCCTTGCGCATCCTGGCAAACGCGTCGGCACCAAGGAAACCCTGGTTTTCGCTGGTCACCGAAGCGACGACGAAGATGAAATCGCTGTTCGACAGAACCTCGTCGAGAGAGGCCGGCTCAACGCCGTTTTCGATCAGGATCGACGGCGGCAGCCACGGGTCGAAGACTTTTGTCCGCGTGCGAAAGCCCGACAGCAGCCGGTTGAGCGCACGGCCAAGATCGCCGAAGCCGATGATGCCGACATCCGCACCGGAAAGAAGCCGCGCCGTCCGGTTGCCGTCGCCGCCCCACAGCTCCTTGCCCTGACGAAAAGCGAGGTCGGCATCGACAATGCCGCGGGCAAGGTTGAGCGCCATGGCAAGGCCGAGCTCGGCCACCGGTTCGGCAAACACCAGCCCGGTGGTGACGACATGGATGCCGCGCGAAAACAGCGTCTCGTAGGGCATGTTGTTGATGAGGTTGCTCTCGACATTGAAGATGCAGCGCAGCGCCTTCATTTTTTCCAGCGTCTCCGGCGCGATCGGCGGCTGGCCGACGATGTAGCGGGCTTCGGCAAGGATATCGGCCGGCAGGGCTCTGACATCTTCGGGCGATGTTTCGACGATGCGGTATTTCGATCGAAACTTCGCCAGCGCAGCCGGCGTGAAGATCAGGTCGAGCGTGCGCGGTTCGGGTGCGCTGATCACCAGCGGCAAGGCGCTGTCGGACATGATACTTTTCCTCCCGTGCGATCCGCGTCGCACCACACTAGAATCGTCTTTCCCGCCCCGACACCTATCACATGCCTGTCGAGGAGGAGAAGTTTGCCCGCCTTCGGCCTTGCGGTGCGGCGGTCGGTGGTCCAGATAGACGGCGATCGAAGGACGACAAGGAAGACAGCGACATGATCCCGTTTCGAAAGAACCTCATCGATGGCGAATGGGTGGGCGATGCCGGCTCCCGCAACATCAACCCGTCCAATCTCGACGACGTGGTCGGCGAATATGCATCGGGAGGCGCCGAGCACGCTCGGCAGGCCATCGCGGCGGCGAAAGCGGCATTTCCAGCATGGTCTCGATCGGGCCTGCTGGCACGCCATGCGGTGCTGAGGAAGGCGTCGGACGAGATCACCGCGCGGAAAGATGAAATCGGCCGGGCCTTGGCGCGCGAGGAAGGCAAGACGCTGGTCGAAGGCATCGGCGAGACTGTGCGGGCTGCACAGATATTCGACTTCTTCGCCGGCGAGACGCTGCGTCTGTCGGGCGAGCTGGTGCCAAGCGTGCGGCCCGGCGTCGGCGTCGAGATCACCCGCGAAGCCGTCGGCGTCGTCGGCATCATCACGCCGTGGAATTTCCCGATCGCCATTCCGGCCTGGAAAATCGCGCCAGCGCTGGCCTACGGCAACACCATCGTCTTCAAGCCGGCGGAACTCGTTCCGGAGAGCGCCTGGACAATTGTCGACATCCTGCACCGCGCCGGACTGCCCAAGGGCGTGCTCAACCTGGTGATGGGCAAAGGTTCGGTGGTCGGCCAGGCCATGCTCGACAGCCCTGATCTCAACGCTATCACCTTCACCGGCTCGGTCGGCACCGGCAAGCGCGTGGCCGCCGCCAGCGTCGAGCACATGCGCAAGTTCCAGCTCGAAATGGGCGGCAAGAACCCGCTTGTCGTGCTCGACGATGCCGACCTTGCCGTCGCCGTCGACTGCGCGGTCAACGGCGCCTACTTCTCGACCGGCCAGCGCTGCACGGCGTCGTCCCGCCTGGTGGTGACGGACGGCATCCATGACCGCTTCGTCGAGGCGATGAAAGATCGCCTGAGCAAGCTGGTCATCGGTGACGCTCTCGATGCGAAGACCCAGATCGGGCCGGTCGTCGACCAGAGCCAACTCAAGCAGGACGAAGACTATATTGCCATCGGACGTCAGGAAGGCGCCGATCTCGCTTTCGGCGGCGAGCGGCTCGATCGCGAAACCCGCGGTTTCTATTTGCAGCCTGCGCTGTTCACCGAAACCACCAACGCCATGCGCATCTCGCGCGAGGAGATTTTCGGACCGGTCGCCAACGTCATCCGCGTCAAGGATTATGACGAGGCGCTGGCGGTGGCCAACGACACGCCGTTCGGCCTGACCTCCGGCATCTGCACCTCGAGCCTCAAGCACGCCACGCATTTCAAGCGCAATTCGGAAGCCGGCATGGTCATGGTCAACCTGCCGACGGCCGGCGTCGACTTCCACGTGCCTTTCGGCGGGCGCAAGGGATCGAGCTACGGCCCGCGCGAGCAGGGCCGCTATGCCGCAGAGTTCTACACCACAGTGAAGACCGCTTACACGTTTGCCGGCTAAGAAAAGGCGGCAGACCAGCCAGGCAGGCGAGCAAATCGATGACATCTGAGAATACCGACCTGACCTGGCTCAATCCGCCGCCGCACCATGCCTTCGGCGACAATACGGTGCATGTGCGAACCGGCAAGGAGACCGACTTCTGGCGAGAGACGTTCTACGACTTCTGGCGTGACAATGGCCATTTCCTCTATCGTGAGGTCGAGGGCGATTTCAGCGCCGAAGTCACGGTCAAGGGGCACTATGAGGTGCTTTACGACCAAGCCGGGCTTATGATCCGCCTGAGCGAGACGCATTGGATCAAGGCCGGCATCGAATACACCGACGGGCTGATGTATTTTTCCGTCGTCGTCACCAACGATGCCTCCGACTGGTCGCTGGCCAGCATTCCGGCCGATCCGGACGGGGTCAGGATCCGCCTGACCCGCCATGCCGAGACGATCCGCGTCCAGTATCGCGACGCATCTGACAAGCACTGGAAACCGGTGCGGCTTGCCTATTTCCCGCCGTCGAAAACGGTCGATGTCGGCATGATGTGCTGTTCGCCGCAGCGCGAGGGCTTCGAAGTGACATTCAGCGATTTTTCGATCGGCCCGCCGATCTCGCGGGAGCTTCACGATTGAGGCGCCGCGATCCGGTCGGGCGGTTTGCGTCCGGCCTGCCTCAGTAGGTCGCCCGGCCGCCGGAGACGTCGAAGACGGCAGCCGTCGTGAACGAGCATTCCTCGGACGCGATCCAGCAAATCAGCGCCGCCACCTCCTCGACCTCGCCGAACCGCGCCATCGGTATTTTGGACAGCATGAAGTCGATGTGCTGCTGGCTCATCTGCTGGAAGATTGCGGTGCGCACGGCCGCCGGCGTGACGCAGTTCACCGTCACCTTGGTCTTGGCCAACTCCTTGCCGAGCGACTTGGTCATGCCGATCACCGCCGCCTTGGAGGTGCTGTAGGCCGAGGCGTTCGGGTTACCTTCCTTGCCGGCAATCGAGGCGATGTTGACGATCCTGCCGTAATTGCGTTCGAGCATATGCGGGACCAGCGCCTTGTTGCAGAAGAAGACGCCGTTGATGTTGATGTCGATGACCCGGCGCCAATCCTCTACGGAATACTCCCAGGTCGTCATGTTCGGTCCGGTGATAGCAGCGCTGGTGACAAGGACATCGACTGCGCCAAGCGCTTCGATCGTCTCTCCGGCGGCGGCTTCGACAGCTAGGGGGTCGGCGACGTCGAGGGTCACGCTGTGCAGGGCTGGAACAATGGCCTTGGCCTGCTCGATCTGGGCGGCATCGCGATCCCAGACCGAAACACGCCCGCCTTCGTCAGTGATCCTTTGCGCGACGGCCAGGCCGATGCCTGAGGCGCCGCCGGTGATAACAGCAGATCGTCCGGCAAATCGTCCTGCGAAACTCATCGGCATGTGGTCTTCCTCCCAATCGGCGGCGAATGTGAAGTCAACGGCGGACAAGTTCAAGCGCGGACTTGCAACCTCAGAACAGCTTGCGATGGGCCAGCACCGGGCAATTAGAGGGGACTGCCTCCCTGCCCAAATCGTCTCGTCCGGTATTGAGAGAACTGCAGGAACGACGCGTCCAGTTGGCATCCGGGTGACAGGCGGCGCCGGATGGGTTATATTGCACTGCACAATGCGAGCGCCAGCAGGCGAAGCTCCCATCGATCCGATGCATCGGTCCATGAGCGGCCCATGAAATCGGCATTGAGCTGCAAGGACGGAAAACCGCTACCGAGATGAAGATTCCAAAATCTCTGTTGATCGATCCGGACAAGAACACGGTCTATGGCAGCTTTGCCGTTGCCGTCTCGATCTGGGCGTTCTCCTACTCGACCATTTTCGGCCAGGCCATGATCCTGGCCTACTATGCAGTCTGGCTGCCGCTCATCCTGGTCGACCACCGGAAGATATTAAGGCACGCTTCCAGCGCCTGGCTTCCGCTGGCCTTTGCAATCTATGTCTGCTTCTCGGTGTTCTGGTCGGCAGCCCCCGGCACCACGGCAAGGACGGCCGTCCAATATTGCTCGCATATCGCCTGCGCCTACATTGCCGCGCGCACCGTCAGCGTCCGGACCTTGACCATAGGCGCCCTGATCGGGATTTTCGTCGTCCTGCTCTACTCGCTCAAGGTCGCGAGTTATTCCTACGACGTTCTCGATGGCACGTATAATTTCGTCGGCGCGTTCAGCTCCAAGAACCAGATTGGCTTTGTCGCATCGCTTGGCATCTATTTCTGCGTTGTCTACCTCGCCTTTCTCAGGCGGGGCCGGATAAGCTTTTTGTTGATCGTACCGATTGTCCTTCTGTCGGGCTATCTGCTGGTCGTGTCGCATTCGGCCACTTCGATGGCATCCACTCCGGCGGTTCTCGCTCTGGTCGCCCTGCTTTCCATCGGCAAGCTGCTTTCGCTCCGACATCGCCGGGTGATTTTCATGATCGGTGCGGGTGCGCTGGTCGCCTGCACCGTGATTGCGCTGAATCTCGGGCTGATGGACTTTGTCCTTGGCCTTTTCGGCAAGGATTCGACGCTCACCGGACGAACCTACCTCTGGCAACAGGGGTGGAATGCCGCGCAGCAATCGCCCATCCTCGGCATCGGCTACGCGGCCTATTGGGTGCAGGGCTTCTCCGAGGCCGAGCGGCTGTGGAACGAATTCTACATCGCCGCGCGAAGCGGCTTCCACTTCCACAACACCTACATCGAGACCTTGGTGGAACTCGGCTTCGTCGGTGCGACACTGCTTTCGCTGATCATCCTGCGCACGCTCTGGGGTCACGTCTCGGCGCTGATATTCAGGACATGGCAAGCCGACTCCGTGATTCTTGCCGGCGTCATGGTGCTTCTGTTCATCCGGTCCTTCGTCGAGGTCGAGACCCTCAACCCTTACATCATGGGATCGTTCCTGCTGTACTACAGCTACTTCAAGCTGGTGAGGGTGCCGGCCGTCGCTCCGTCCCGGTGGAACGCCGTGAACCATCTCGAGGAACCGGACGCCGTGCGAGGCTAGAGCGGGCGGATCCAGGCGGTTCGTTGCCCGAAGGCTGCCTTGTTTTTCTGATCCATAAGATACCAAGCCCAAACCCCGCAGACCGCTGCCTGCGGGGTGGTGCTTCGCTCCCGGTGGAAAGAAGCTACTGGATGGCCAGGGGCGCCGGTTTGACCTTGATCACGTCCCCTGGCAGCACCGGCGTGTCTTCATCGGCGGTGATTTCGCTGGTCTTGCCGTCGACCACTCGCACCAGAGAAAATGACAAGGCCGCTGGTTCGTTGTTGCCGTAGAATTGCGGCATGGGGCTGCCCGACAAGGCTTCTGACATCAAGGCTTTTTCCATATTCAGCTTCAGCGTCACCTCGTTGAGATCGGCTTCCGTCTGTTGCCGGTCGGTCGCGAGGCTGGAGTTCTGCGTGTTCTCCAGATCGATGGCGTCCTGGGTGGCCTTGCTGATCGACTGCTTGGCCGTGAGAATCGCCGTTTCGTAATCCAGGATCTGGCCTTCAAGGTCGGCGATGGTTTGCTGCGAGTTCAAAACCCGCGTGTTGACGACCAGGCCCTTTTGCGCCAGCGAGCCGATGCCGTTGAGCTGCTCCTTCGCCAGATCGACCTGCTTCTGCTGGTTGACGATCTTTTTCTGCAGCGAATCGATCTCGCTCTGCAGCAGCGCCTTCAAATCGTCGAGCGCCTGCAAGCGCAGCTTGAGTTTCTTCTGGTCGGCCGCCAGGATCGCCGTCTCATCGGCAACGATGCTGGGCAGTTTCGGATCGTCGGCCACCTCTTTCGGCACCGCGAATGTCGGCTTGTCCGCCAGTTCCGCTTCGACGCGGGCGCGCTTGACGGTCAGCCTGACCAATTGGTCTTGTAGTACGTCGAAATTGCCCTTGGCATTGATCAGGTCGCGGTCGAAGCGCTGCCCGCTCTCCGGGTTCCGCCGGGCTCCGCCGGCAATGCTCATCGCTTTCAGCACGGACAACCCAGGCACACAAGGATACTGGCCGGGCGATTGCACCTCGCCAGAGATGTAGAATGGCCGGTACTGCGCCATTTCGACGGAAGCCTCCGGCTTGTCGGCCAGAGCGAGCTTGCGCTGCAGTGCCTCGCCGAGCGATGCGGCGATCTCCGAAGTCGTCTTGCCGGATGCGGGCATCTCGCCGACGAACGGAACCGACAAGGTTCCAGCGGGGCCGACTGTGTATTCTCCATTGATGGCCGACCAGTCACGGAACGTGCCTTCGACGGTCTGCCATTCCGCCACGCGGATGGTCAGCTTGTCCTGTGCTCCAAGCCGATAGTCGTCGGCGAAGGCAAACTGTGGCAGGGCTAGCGACAGCGTCAGGCCGGTCGCCATTGTGAGGCAAGTCGTCAAAAGCCGTACTCGCCGCATGCGTCTGGAGAAAATGCCGGTGCAAAAGATATCGATTATATCTGCTTTCAACTGAGCGTTTCCGATCTGGTTTGCCCCGCCCGATGAGCTGCCGATGCCTGAGTTGGGGGCCTGAGTTCTGGGCCCGAATTCTGGACAGTCGCTCCTCGATGCACGGCCAGCAAGCGGCCGTCAGTAGCAGCCTCGCGACATCCAGACCGCAGGTACGGTCTTGATGATGATGCGAATGTCTTCGAACATCGACCAGTTCTCGACATAGTGCCTGTCGAATGCGACGCGGCTGTCGTAGGAAACATCGTTGCGTCCGCTGACCTGCCAGAGCCCGGTCAGGCCGGGGCGCGATTTCAGGTAATAGACGGCCGAATTGCCATAGATCTCCAGCTCATCGCGCACGACGGGACGAGGCCCGACCAGGCTCATATCCCCCTGCAGGATGTTGATGATCTGCGGCAACTCATCGAGGCTGAGCTTCCTCAGCACCGCTCCGACGCGCGTGATCCGCGGGTCGTTCTTCAACTTGCGCGTCGCTATCCATTCGGCGTTGGCCTCCGGATTCGCGGCGAGATAGGCAGCAAGCACCCGCTCGCCGTCTGGAACCATGGTGCGGAACTTGAGGCACGGGAAAATCCGTCCTCCGCGGCCGATCCGGCTGTGACCATAGAAAATCGGCCCGCCATCGGAAAACCTGACAAGCAGCGCTATCATCACGAACAGCGGGCTGAGAGCGATCAGGCCGATCAGCGAACCGGCAATATCGAAGCTGCGTTTGAGCAGGCCGCCGATCGGTGGCGGAAAATCGACGCCGGCCTGCGAAAAATCCGCATCGGCCGGCTTGGCTACGTCCCTCATGCGTAAACTCCATACGTTGAACGGATGGTTTACCGCACGATACCAAAAAAATGTTGCAGCGCAACACACAATTTCCCAGACGGCTGTAATAGTCGCGTCATGAACTGACTAAATAATAAACTCGTCCTGCACAAAATTTCGCCTTTATGTCGCAAAAGAGACAGATTATGGGCAATTTTGGAAAAGCTAGTCCAATTTTGCGGCTGATTTTAGGCGAATCGCTCTTTATACCCTGCTGTGGAGCTTTGCCATCATTTAGAATTTCAAAATATCGACTGATGTTATGCTAAAATACTGGCCAATATTATAAATCTTACTGGAGCGAGTCGATATCCGGCAATCAGTGGTGATGCCGACGTGTGCATTGCACCATGGCAGAGTCGATCCCGAGGATTCGTTTAAAATTATTCCGCAACTGCCCTTGCCGCCTATTGCGCGGGTCAATAGAGTTGCAAATTGTTGCTGTCGGACTATGGACAGATTGGGCTAGGCCGGAAGCAACCGGCCAGATGCGGGCAACCTAAATAAGCTCGCAGAGTTTAAGGGAGGTGCTCGGGGTGGGCTTGTCGACATTTTTTCCCGAGCCGGTTGATGGGCTATCGGGTATGTCACTGCCAAAGTTCATTATCGGAATGTGTTTTGCGCTGGCGATCGTGATCGTCTGGTCGTATTTGGGCGGCGCCTCGCTCGGTACGACGCTTTTTCGTGTCATCGGCTGCGCGATAGTCATCCAACTGGGTTATTTTCTGCTGGTCTTTGCCATGATCGCCAGAAATGCCCCGACCCCGGCCGACAAAATTCGCGACGCTGAAAGAAAGCTGAGTTCGGACGAAGCGGCCGAAGGCGAAAAATTCAGCGCTCGAAGGGGCCTTCACTGATTTCAGGCCTGGCCGCGGTCTGCGATGTCCATGTGACCTGTGGCTAAGCTTGCCGGTCCTCTGACGGATTGCTCGCTTCAACAACACCGGCGGTCGGCATTCCTGTTCTTTCGATTGCTTGACACTGCCGGCCTCGACGCGCTCGCTCTGCGTCGCCGCCATCCGGTCGGCGACGATCAGCAACTGGTTTCCGCCAGTCGAACGGTCTGATGGAGCGTGTAGGAACGGCTCTGCCAAGCGGCGCATTTCTGGAGCCATCCCGATCGAGGCTCGCCGCCTGCCCAATCGGGCTATGACACCCAGCAAAATGAAAAACTGGACGGCGCCGATGATTTTGGCGATGCTGCTTCGCACTTGCAGCATAGGCATTTGGGCCGATGCATTTCAGATGGGCGGTGAGGCATTGAGCGGACGAGGCGAGGAAATCCGCAACGACTTCTGCAATCGAGAGGCATGTCCATGACATCATCCCAGGTCTGCGTGATCATCGCCGCCCGCAATGCGGCGCGGACAATTCCGGCTGCCATTGCATCGGCATTACGCGAGCCGGAGGTTGCGGAAGTTGTCGTCGTCGACGACGCGTCCACCGACGATACCGCGAAAGTCGCCTACGCAGCCGACGACGGCACGGGCCGCCTTTCCGTCATCCGCTTCGACGTCAATCGCGGCCCCTCCTTTGCCCGCAACGCCGCGATAGCCGGTTCCAGGTCGCCGTTTATCAGCATCCTGGACGCTGATGATTTCTTTTTCGAAGGCAGGTTTCACAGACTGTTCGCCAGCACCGATTGGGATTTCGCTGCAGACAACATCATGCTTGTCAGGGATGACGCGGCAACCGACGTTTCGAAAATCGTTGCTCCACCGTTCTCGCCCGAACCGGAATTCCTCGATTTCGAGGGTTTCATCGACGCCAACATCTCCAGGCGCCGTGTGCAACGAGGGGAACTGGGCTTCCTCAAGCCAGTGATCAGCCGCGCCTTCCTCGATCGGCATGGGCTGCGCTACGACGAGAAGCTGCGCCTGGGTGAAGACTATGAACTCTATGCGCGCGCGGTTGCCCACGGCGCGCGCTTCAAGGTCATCAAATCCTGTGGCTACGGCGCGATCGTGCGCGCCGATTCGCTGAGCGGACGGCACAAGACCCAGGACCTGAAGCATTTGGCCGATGCCGACCTCGCACTGCTTGCGATCGACAGTTTGCCGGAGGCATCGAAGGCTGCGCTGAGAAGGCACGAGCGGCACATCCGCGACAAATACCGGTTGCGGAAGTTTTTAGATGTGAAGGCTGAGCGCGGGCTGGCGCCGGCTGCGGCCTACGCCTTGGCCAGCTCGTCCAACCTCACAGCCGTCGTCCGCGGCGTTGCCTCCGACAAGCTGGATGCGCTGTTTCGCCGCGCTGGCCTCGCCGCGAAGCGTCAGCATGTGCCGCCGCTGCGCTTCCTCATGGCCGGAACCAGCACGGCCAGCGAAAGCTAGGCCCGTCAACGTGCGATGGCGGTAGCCACTCCCTTACCCTTCGGTCGGCGCGCACCATTTCAACGAGATTCAAGAGTTTACGATCTAGGTGGTTGCCTATGCGCGCAGGGAATGGCAATCTATGTTGCGGTGCAGCAATTTTGGACGGCCAACCGAACTGGCCCGAGACATCCCCTGTCGGAGGAGCTGGACGATGCAAGAAATGTCTTTTGAATGTGGATTGGCGCCAAGGCCGGTCACCAGCTCGACGATGATGGGGCGCTGACTACATGGCCTCGATCTTTCGCTTCCGATCGAGAGATCCGGCGCGCGACACGCAGACCGACACCTCGCGCCTCGATCGGTTGGCAAAGCTGCTGGACCAGATCGCGGCCGAAGTCGAGGCGGAGAAGAGCGGACTTGAGAACCGCTACAGGACGACGGCCACCAATGCCGCCTTTCTGGTCGAGGCCATGGAGAACGGAGCGGTCTCCTCTCGCAGGTCTTCCGAAGTCGGCGAACTGACCAGGTCGATCCTGAATTGCGAGCGGCGGATCGCAGCGCTGTCGCGCCAGATGCAGATGATGAAGGATCTCCGTCATTCGCTGGATGAAATCTTCGAGGAGAAGCGGCAGAACGGTCCCGACATAAGGACCGATTTTGTGAAGCCCGCCGATTCCGGCAAAGGCTGAGCGAACACCCCGGGTCGGCGCAATGGTTTTAGGCACAACACGGAGCTTGGGAGCGACAGAGGTCAAGATCAGGTTGTTTCGTCACGGTTCGAACGATCGCTTTGGGGGCGCACAGCACAAAGGTGAGTTTGATATGAATGCAGATCCTAAAAGCACGTCCGCCCCGGCAACCCGCGGCACCCGGTTCACGCGCCCGATCCCAGGCAAGCTGCGGCGGCTCCGTTCAGACGGCGCGTTTCTGCTGATCGTTCTCGTCAGCATGATTGCGGGCCTGGTGCCCGTCCGCGCCCAGGATCTCCCAACCGCGCCGTCCTTTGTCGATGATTTCACCAGCCTCAGTCGCGCGCGCTGGTACATTTCCGACGGCTGGACGAACGGCAAGCATCAGAACTGCACCTGGTCCAAAAGCCTGATCGGGCTTTCCGACGGCATGCTGACGCTCGGTTTCGAGAAGCGCAAGCTGAAGGATCGCGAATTCGCCTGCGCCGAGATCCAGACCAAGCAGCGCTTCGGCTACGGCACCTACGAGGCGCGGATGAAGACCGACACGGGCTCCGGCGTCAACGCTGCATTCTTCAGCTTCGTCGGCGATGCCGACAAGCAGCCGCATGATGAAATCGACTTTGAGGTGCTGACCAAGGACACGTCCAAGGTTCAGGTCAACGCCTACATAGCCGGTAAAGGCAAGAACGAGAAACTGGTCGACGTCGCCGGCGGCACCGACAAGGCCTTCAACGACTACGCCTTCGTCTGGGAAAAGGACCGGCTGCGCTGGTACGTCAACGGCAAGCTTGTCCACGAGATCACCGATCCGGCGAAGCTGCCCACCCATTCGCAAAGGATCTATTTCAGCCTGTGGGGCAGCGATACGATGAAGGGCTGGATGGGGCCGTTCTCGGATCCCGGCCGCAAGCTCGCCATGCAGGTGGATCGCGTTGCATTCACCGCACTCGGCCAGCCCTGCCAATTCCCGGAATCGCTGGCATGCAACACAAACTAGAAGCGCATCTGAACCGGCCGGGCCGAAGGTGGTCGGAAAACCGAAGCTCGAACAGGCCCGAAGCCTTGAACAGGAATGAAACCGAATGAATTTGACTGTCTTTGGAATCGGCTATGTCGGTCTTGTACAGGCGGCGGTGCTTGCCGAAGTCGGCCATCAGGTGGTCTGCGTCGACATCGATGCAAAAAAGGTCGAGCGGCTCAACCAGGGTCATGTCCCGATCTTCGAGCCTGGGCTCGAAAACATGGTCAAGGAGAACCATGCCGCCGGCCGCATCAAGTTCACCACCGACGCCGCCGCGGCGATCAAGCATGGCCAGATTCAGATGATCGCCGTCGGCACGCCTCCGGGCGAGGATGGTTCGGCAGACCTCAAATATGTGCTGGCCGTCGCCGAGGCCATCGGTCGTGAGATGGACACGCCCAAGATCGTCGTCGGCAAGTCGACCGTGCCGGTCGGCACCTGCGAAAGGATAAAGGCCAGGATCGCCGAGACGCTGAAGGCGCGCGGGCGCGAGGATCTGGCTTTCGACGTCGCCTCCAATCCGGAATTCCTCAAGGAAGGGTCCGCTGTGAGCGACTGCATGAAGCCCGACCGCATCATCGTCGGCACCAGCAACGAGGACACCGAAGCGGTGATGCGCGAACTCTACGCGCCGTTCAACCGCAACCACGAGAAGATGATCGTGATGGACGTGCGCAGTGCCGAGTTCACCAAATACGCGGCCAATTGCATGCTGGCGACCAAGATCAGCTTCATGAACGAAATGGCCAATCTGGCCGAGCAACTGGGCGCCGACATCGAGGAGGTGCGCAAAGGCATCGGCAGCGACCCGCGGATCGGCTACCACTTCATCTATCCGGGCCTCGGCTATGGCGGCTCGTGCTTCCCGAAGGATGTGCGCGCCCTGATCAAGACCGCCGAAGCCGTCAAGTTCGACGCCAAGCTGCTGCGTGCCGTCGAGGAGCGCAACAACCAGCAGAAGTCGGTCCTGTTCGAGAAGGTGGACCGCTATTTCAAGGGCAATCTCAAGGGCAAGACCTTTGCGCTGTGGGGCCTGGCCTTCAAGCCCAATACCGACGACATGCGCGAGGCCCCGTCCCGCACGCTGATGGAGGCGCTCTGGGCCGCCGGGGCCAATGTTCAGGCCTACGATCCCGAGGCGATGCAGGAATGCCAGGCGATCTACGGGCTGCGCGACGACCTGCAACTGTGCGGCACCAAGGAGGCCGCGCTGCGAGGCGCCGACGCGCTTTTGATCGTGACCGAGTGGAAGAGCTTCAGCGCGCCGTCCTTCGATGCTCTGAAGAACGCGCTGACCACGCCCGTCATCTTCGACGGACGCAATCTCTACGACCCCAAGGTCATCGCCCGCCACGGCATCGAATACCACAGCATCGGCAGAATGGCGGCGTGACGCCAGGGCGGTCCAGCAAGGAGCCAGGTCCATGAAAGTTCTGTTTGCAGGCGGCAACGGCTACACGCCGCAGTTCAGCGGTGGCGTTCAGTCGAGCACGCACCATCTGGTCGAGCAGCTGCGCGAGCACGGTCATGACGCCTCGGTTCTGGCGGCGCTGTTCGGTGACGGCATGTTCGGCTTCAAGGCGCGCGCCAAGATGAAGCTGCTTCGCCAGCGTGCGGTCATCGACAGCTATCCCGGCTATCCGGTCGTGCGGGCGTGGTTTCCCTGGGAGGCGGCGCGCTTCGCGGTCGAACGGCTCGATCCCGATGTCGCCGTCGTGCAATGCCACAAATCGGTGCCGATCGGAAAGGCGCTGCAGGCGCTCGGCGTGCCGCTGGTGGTATATCTGCGGAACGTCGAATTCCACGAACTGGCCGGCGACCTGCGCGAATTGCATTCGGCGCTTTATATCGCCAACTCCGAATTCACCGCGCACACCTATAAGGAAAAGTTCGGCATCGATTCGACCGTGATTCCGCCGACCATCAATCCTGGGCTCTACAGCACGCCGACGACCGGCGAATTCGTCACACTGATCAATCCTTACAATGAAAAAGGGTTCGAACTCGCCGTGCGCATCGCCGGCCAATGCCCCGAAATTCCGTTCCTGTTCGTCGAAAGCTGGAAGCTCGACGACGACCACCGGGCGCAGATCGAACGGATCATCGCGCCGCTGCGCAACGTCAGGCTGGAAAGCCGCACCAGCGACATGAAGACCGTCTATGGCCGCACCAAGATCCTGCTGGCGCCCAGCAAATGGGAAGAAGCTTGGGGGCGGGTGGCATCCGAGGCCCATTGCAGCGGTATTCCGGTCGTCGGGTCCCGCCGCGGCGGCCTGCCGGAAGCGATTGGCGCCGGTGGCGTGGTGCTCGACTATGACGCACCGCTCGACGACTGGGTCGCCGCGGTCAGACGGCTATGGAGCGACAAGGCCGAGTACGATCGGCTGTCGGCGGCGGCGCAGCTGTTTTCGGAGCGGCCGCAGATGAATCCAGACATTCAGTTCGCGACCTTCCTCGGCGTTCTCGACAACGCCAGGCAAGGCGCACTGGAGCGTGCCGCCTGATGCATTTCGCCCAAAGCCATGCATGTCGCCCAAAAGCCAGCCTTCGCGCCTGACCCGAGGGGATGGCTTGGGACAACATCACGCACAACACCGGACGCTTGAAGCGCCTCGCACGGTGGCGACGGGCGTCAGCCTTCATCCGCGCGAGCAGATCGCCGACCGGCCTCGAAAGATCGTCCATTCGATGAAGATTTGCTTCGTAGTTGATAAGTTCCCCTCTTTGTCGGAGACCTTCGTCCTCGACCAGATAGAAGGGTGCCTCGAGCGCGGCATGCAGGTCGGCGTCATCTGCAACGAGACGTCCTTCGGCAAGGGCAGCAACATCGACGATCGCCGCTGGCAGGCGCTACCTGGCAAGGTCGTCTGCTGGTGGGGCGGACTGGGGCGCTTTCGCCCGACGCTCAGGAGATGGTCGGGCAGGTTCTGGGATAAGCTCTCGACCGCTATCGACATCGCCTTTGCGCGCAAATTGCAGAACGCCGATGTGATCGTCGCGCATTTCGGCAATAACGGCATGCGCGTCGCCCGCGCCATGAAGCGAGGCCGGATTTCCGCTCCGCTGGTGACCATATTCCACGGCCGCGATGTCGGCGAACCGCTGCATGACAATACGCTCACGCGCTACAAGGTCGTCTTCGAAAAGGGCGTTCTCCAGCTCCCGGTGAACGCATTTTTCCGCGACGCCCTGATCGGCGTCGGCGCACCCCCCGCGCAGGTCATGGTTCACCATATGGGCGTGCGGCCGGGTGAGATCGGCTACCATTGGCGTTCCTGGAACCGGGACACACTGTCGTTCATCTCGGTCTGCCGGCTGACCGAAAAGAAGGGCATCGAATTCGCCCTTCGGGCGCTCGCCAGCCTGCCGAGGCGCGATTGGGTCTATACGGTGATTGGCGGCGGCGAATTGCTGGAAGAGTTGAAGAAGCTCGCCGCAAATCTCGGCATTGCCGACCGGGTGACTTTCCTCGGGCCGCGCCCGCACGCCGAGGTCAAGCAGCGCCTGCGCAATGCCCACGTGTTCCTGCTGCCAAGCGTTGCCGCGCGAGACGGCGATCTCGAGGGTATTCCGGTGGCGCTGATGGAGGCTATGGCCGCCGGGCTGATCGTGGTCAGCACCTATCACTCGGGCATTCCCGAGCTGATCGAGGATCAGGAGACAGGCTTCCTCGCACCGGAGCGAGACGTTGCGGCGTTGGCTCGCAAGCTTGTCTGGGTGGCCGAGAACCCGGACAAATGCGAGCGCATCGCGCGTGCGGCGCGCCGCAAGATCGAGCTGGATTTCAACGCGGACGTACTCAACGAACGTTTTGCGCAGATCGTTGCCCAGCTGGCCGAAGCCGGGCGCCCAGCATGAACGCCAACCCGCCCCCCCAGTTCGGTCGCGTCGCCCTGCGCGGCGGCGTTGTGACGATCGGCGCGCAAGGCTTCAAGATGGCGATCCAGTTTCTCTCGGTCATCGTGCTTGCGCGTCTGCTCGTGCCCGAGGATTTCGGCCTGGTGGCTTCCGTCGGGCCGATCGTGGCCTTTGTCGGGCTGCTTCAAAACCTTGGCCTGCAGCAGGCTGTGGTCCAGCGCAAGGACATCAGCACGGAGCAGCTCAACCAGGTATTCTGGATCAGTGCGCTGGTGGGGCTGGGCAGTGCCGTGATGGTGGGGTGCCTGGCGCCCGCCATCGCTGCCTTCTATGGCGATCAACGCATGGTCGGGATCACCATCGGCTCTGCCTTGCCGCTGCTTCTTGGCAGTCTCGCCGCGGTGCCGCTGGCGCTGATGAACCGCCATTTGCGCTTTGGCCAGCTCGCGCTGAACGACGTGATCACCGCCGCTGCCGGACTTGCGACTACCGCAGTCGCGGCCTATGCGGGGCTGGGCTACTGGTCGCTGGTCATCGGCCCGGCGGTTTCGGCTGTTGTCGCGCTGGCGGCGGCGTGGCAGGTGGCGCGCTGGACGCCGTCGCGGCCGGACCTGAAGGTCGATACCGACATATTGTCCTTCGGCGCCAATCTGACCGGCTTCAATCTGGCCAACTTCTTCTCGCGCAATCTCGACAACATCCTGATCGGAAAATATTCGGGCGCGATCGAGCTCGGCTACTATGACCGCGCCTACAAGCTCCTGCTGTTCCCGCTGCAGAACATCAACCAGCCGCTGACACGCGTGATGGTGCCGCTGCTGAGCCGCATCCATGAGGACAAGGCGCGGTTTCGCGACATCTATGTGCGAACCAATTGGATGCTGGCGGCCATCACCATGCCCGGCATCGCGGCGCTGACGCTGACGTCGGACCAGGTCGTCGGGCTTCTCTTCGGCGAGCGCTGGACAGCAGTGGCGCCGATCTTCGCCTGGCTGGGCATCGCCAGCCTGATCCAGTCCGTCTCGAGCACCACCGGCTGGATCTTCATCTGCCAGGGCAAGACCAAGACCATGTTCCACTGGGGCATCTACTCGTCGCTGACGACGGTCGCCGCCTTCATCATCGGCTTGCACTGGGGCGCCGTCGGTGTCGCGGCGGCCTACGCGACCAGCGGCTATGTGCTGCGCGTCCCGGTGCTTGCCGTTCTTGTCCACCGGGTCGGCCCGGTGACCGCAGCCGACTTCCTAATGATGCAGGGGCTTTTCGTCGCGTCATCGCTGCTTGCCTGGTCCGTGTACCGGGAGTTGCCGGCATCGCTGACCGGCCAGTCAGACCTGCTCGCGGTGGTCCTGGCGGTTGCCCTCAATTATTCGATCGGACTTGTGCTCATGCTTGCCCTTCGCCAGTCGCGCAGTGCCCTGTTCACCACGCTTTCCAGCGCCATGCGCAACGCCCGCTAGGCCGGCAATCACCGGCCTCAAAAGCTCACCTGCCGACATCGCCGACGCATGCTCCTCAAGCACTGCCTGAAGGCTCGTCCTGCGATAGAGGTCGAGATTGGCGGTAAGTCTGCCGAGCTTCTCGCTCGCTTCCTCGGGCGTCACCGTGTCGATGTCGAGCAGCAGGTCGGCGACGCCGATCCGCTTGGCGAGTTCCTTGGTCTTGAATTCATAGGCGATCGGCAGCACCGGCGTGCCGACGCAGAGCGACATGATCATCATGTGCATGCGCGTTGCGACGACGAAGTCGAAGCCTTTCACCAGTGCCATCAGTTGCTCCGGCGTGTGGAACGAAGCGTCCACGCTTACATGCTTGGCGATCTCAGGATCGAGCTCGGCAACGATCGCCCGCGCTGTCTTGGAATCATCATGGGCGTATTCCGGCACGCCCTGGCAGGTGGAGACGAAGGTGATCTCCTTGGCGTGGTCCCTGACCAGGATGGTCGCGATCTCGCGGATCGAGTCGATGTAGCGGCGCATGCCGCCCTCGCCGTCGCTGACATAGTTCCAGTGACGGACGGAAATGGCGACGCGGCCGGTGACCGTCGCCGACTGGCCAGAGGCCAGAATTTTTCCGATCCTGTCGGTGTCGGCCAGGGCAAAGACGGCATCGGCCACGACGTGGCATTTGCCGGGGTCTTTCACCATGTCCACAATGTGGTCTCGCGAACGTTCGTCGCGCAGCAGGATGAGCGGGCTCCGGTCGAAGATCGGGCTCAACTCCTGGCGATTGTAACTTTTGTTGAACGGGCCGAGCGATTGCGTGAAGAAGACCGGGTCCTTGCCCAGAATCGCGTCGATCCTGAATTGATTGAGCCGCCGTTCCAGATTGTAGGTCTCGACGAGATAGGTTCCGCCTGTCGTGACCACGAGGTCGGCATCTCTGTAGATCTCGAGACCACGGCGATTGCTTGAGCTGAACAAACGCCCGAGAACGCCGCGGATGCCGAACCGCCGCAGGGCATTGAGTACGAGCCGATTGTAGATCGGCTTGAACAGGTTCTTCAGCCCGCTGCCGTATTTGTAGCGGAACAGCGATTCCGACAGCAGCTTGTGGAATTCGAGATCAGGATAGTCCTTCTTCGTGTAGAGCCTCGCCGCTACCTCCGGCTGGCTGTCGAAGACGTAGAACTGGATGTCTTCCCGGACGATCGTCTTGAAAACATGGCGGATCGCCAGGAGAATCGCTGCATCCCCGGTATTCAGGCAGACGGTGTTTTCAACCGCGATCTTCATGGAATGACCTCATTTCGTGAGTAGTCCCGCGGTTCGGTCGACGGATGCCGAGGGGCGGGTTGGCCGAAAATGCTGCACGCCAGGATGGTCCTCGCGTCTTTGATTATTGGCGCGCAGCCCGATGGCAGGCCAACGCGCGGTCCATGCGGCCCAAGCAGAGCGAGATTAACCCATCGATTTTGCAGTGCAACAAAAAATGTGGAACTTTGCTACGCTGCAACCAAAAATGTTGCGATGCAGCAAGAGCTGTACTAGCATCGTCGCGGGCGGGCCAACAGCGGTCGAGTTTTCATGCTGCATGTCTTGTACTTGGTACACGACGTCTCCGATCCGGCAGTGCGCCGGCGGATCATAATGCTCAAGGCAGGCGGCGCCCAGGTTACGCTGGCGGGCTTTCGTCGTACGGCAAGCGCAGTTGCTGATGTCGAGGGCTTGCAGCCGATCGATCTCGGCCCGACTCGTGATGGCCGATTCGCCCAGCGTCTGGCGGCGATCATGAAGGCGGTGGTCTCGACCGGCTCGAAGCTGGGCTCAATGCCACGGCCCGACCTCATTATCGCGCGCAATCTGGAAATGCTGGCGCTTGCCCGCCGGGCCAGGTCGGCCTTCCAGGCAACAGTGCCGATCGTCTACGAGTGTCTGGACATCCATCGCCTGCTGCTTCGCGACGATCCGCTGGGCTGGGCGATGCGCGGCGCAGAACGCTTCCTGGCCAGGGATGTGAAGCTTCTGGTGACGAGCTCTCCGGCCTTCATCGCTAACTATTTCAAGCCGTTCGGACAGATTGCCGCGCCGGTCGAGCTGCTCGAAAACAAGTATTTCGAGCCGGCCGCGGCTTCGCTGGATGACCGCATTACGGCGGAGAATCCCGTTGCGCCGCCATGGCGGATCGGCTGGTTCGGTGCGCTCCGCTGCCGCCGATCCCTGGAGCTTCTGGCCGAATTTACGCGCCGTCTCGACGGCCGCTTTGAAATCGTCCTCAGGGGCCGGCCGGCGCTGTCCGAATTTCCCGATTTCTATGGTTTTGTTGAATCGGAACCCTGGCTGTCGTTTGGCGGGCCCTACCGCAACCCCGAGGATATGGCGGCGATCTACCGCGAGGTTCACTTTTCCTGGGCCATCGACTTTTTCGAGCAGGGCCTGAACTCCGAATGGCTGCTGCCCAACCGTCTCTATGAAGGCTGCCGCTTCGGAGCCGTGCCGATTTCGATGGGCAACACCGAAACCGGTCGGTTCCTCGACCGGCAAGGCATCGGGGTTCTTTTGCCAGAAGCCACGCCCGAGGCGCTTGAAGCTGCCGTCGGCACGATGGAGCAGCATCGGTTCGAGACATTGAGGGCGCGTGTTCTCGCCCGCAATCCGCGCACCTGGAGCCACGACCGCGCCGATTGCCGGGCGCTCGTCGAAAAACTGCGCGGCTTGGCGGCGACGCCCGGCCCATATGCTGCCGAAGCATTGGCGTAGAGGGACTGCCGATGACGCAAACCGAAACTCCATCCTGCATGATCGTGGTTCCGTGCCTGAACGAAGCGGCCCATATCGGCGCGTTGCTTCGAGAGCTCCGCCCTGCGGCCGAGAGGCTGGGCGCCGTGATCATCGTTGCTGACGGCGGCAGTACGGACGGCACCAGGACGATCGTCGCAGACATCGCCGCAAAAGATCGGCGGGTGATCCTGCTCCACAATGAAAAGCGCTTGCAGAGCGCGGCGATCAATCTCGCCGTCGCCAGATTCGGGGATGGCGTCGACTATCTCATTCGCATCGACGCGCATGGCGGCTATCCCGCGGATTATTGCGACCGGCTGGTCGAAGAAGCGCAGGCCACCCACGCGGATTCGGTCGTCGTCTCGATGCTGACCAGTGGCAGCGGCATGGTGCAGAAAGCAGCGGCAGCGGCGCAGAACTCCAGGCTCGGCACCGGCGGCTCCAAGCACCGGCACCTTTCGGCGGGGGAATGGGTCGATCATGGCCACCACGCAATGATGCGGATCTCGGCCTTCACCGCAGTCGGCGGCTATGACGAAACGTTCAGCCACAATGAGGATGCCGAGCTCGATTATCGGCTCCGCCAGGCCGGTTACCGCATCTGGATGACCGGCAAGACGCACATGGTCTACTACCCGCGCTCCTCGCTGAAGGGCCTCTATTTTCAGTACCTCGGCTATGGCCGTGGCCGGGCGAAGAACGTTCTCAAGCACCGCATGATCCCGAAGATCCGGCAGATGGTGCCGCTTCTGGTGTTCCCCGTGGTTCTTCTCGCCGCCTTTTCCTTCGTCCACTGGCTGGCGGCCGTGCCGCTTTTGCTATGGGCGTCGGTCTGCCTCGGCTACGGCTTTTGGACCGCCCTCAGTCAGCGCAAACCCGACATTGCACTTGCTGGGGTCTCGGCAATGGTCATGCATTTCGGTTGGTCGGTCGGTTTCTGGCTGCAACTGCTCGCACCGCGACCGCAGCGCGGGGTAGCGTGATGGACCCGGTCAGGAAAAATCGAAGCATCGATATCTGCGTCTGCACGTTTCGCCGGCCGGAGCTTGCCGACACGCTTCGCTCCGTAGCAGCCATGGATATGCCTGCGGGATACAATGTCGGTATCGTCATTGCCGACAACGACGATACGCCGACGGCCGAACCGCTGGTCGCCAAGCTGGCAGGGGAGCTGAAGCTGCCGGTGACCTACCGGCACGCCCCGGCCCGCAACATCTCGATCGCGCGCAACGCTTGCCTCGATGCCAGCGCGTCGGATTTCGTCGCCTTTATCGACGACGACGAGACGGCCACCGCCGGCTGGCTTGCCGAACTGGTGGCGACGGCGGAAGCAACTGGCGCGGCAGCCGTGCTCGGGCCGGTGCAAGCCCGTTACCAGCCGGAGGCGCCCGACTGGATGCGCAAAGGCGATTTCCACTCGACCTCGCCGGTCTGGGTGAGCGGCGAGATCCGCACCGGCTACACCTGCAACGTCCTGCTCAGGATTGGCGCTGAGAGCCTGTGCGGCCGGCGCTTCAGCCTGGCACGTGGCCAGACCGGCGGCGAAGATACGGAATTCTTCGACCAGATGGTCAAGGCCGGCGGCCGCATCGCCTTTTCGCCGGAGGCTTGGGTCGACGAAGCGGTGCCACCTGCCAGGGCGGCATTCGACTGGCTCGGCCGCCGCCGGTTCCGCGTCGGGCAGACGCACGGTCATCTTCTGGGGCGCAACGCACACGGCCTTGCCCGGCTCAAGCAGGTCGGCATTGCCACGGCAAAGGCCGCCTACAGTTTCTTGTCGGCAATTCCGGTCGCCATTGACCCCGTACGCCGGAACCGCAGCGTGCTTCGCGGCATTATGCATGCCGGCGTCGTCAGCGGCCTCGTCGGGGTTCGTGAAATCCGCCAATACGGCCTGTCTTCGCCGCAGCAAGGGGGCAAGCGTGCAGCCTGACGTGAGCTTCGTGATTGCCGCCTACAATGCCGAGGCGACCATCGATCGGGCGATTGCCAGCGCCGTCGCGCAGCGCAATGTCAGCGTCGAGGTCATCGTCGTCGACGACAGGTCGCGCGACCGGACGCTCGATCTGGCGAGATCCTACCCCGAAGACATCGTGCGCGTTGTCGCGCTTGAGCAAAACCGTGGCCCCGGCGGCGCCAGGAATGCCGGCCTTGAGCTTGCACGCGGCAGGTGGGTCGCGGTCCTCGATTCCGACGACGCGGTCTATCCCGGGCGACTCTGCACCATGATCGAACGCGCGGAGAAAGCGGGCGCCGAAATCGCGGTCGACAATCTGCAGGTGGTTCGCGAGGATGGCGTTGCCGAAGAGACGATGTTCCCGGCCGACTATCTGGAAGGGCTCGGTGAAATCTCGCTGGCGGATTACATCGGCGGCAATGTCCTCTTCGAATCGAGGTTCAATCTCGGCTATCTCAAGCCGATTTTCCAGCGCCGGTTCCTGAACGAGAACGGGCTTCGCTACGATGAAAGCCTGATCATTGGCGAAGACTATATCCTCCTGGCCAGTGCTCTGGCCAAGGGCGGCAAATGCGTGGTCGAGCCGACGACGGGCTATATCTACCACATTCGCACCGGTTCCATCTCCCGGGTGCTCGAACTTCACCACGTCGAGGCGATGCGCAGGGCCGATGCCAGCTTCGCCGCGACCCATTCCATGGATGCTGCGGCCGCGGCGGCCTTCGCCAGGCGCGCTCGCAGCCTGCGGCGGGCGGTATCATTCCTGTCGCTGGTCCAGCACATCAAGGCGCGGTCTCCGCTCAAGGCGATATGGACGGCGCTCAGCGATCCGGCGGCGGTTCGGCATATGAGCATGCCGATCGCCGTCCGGCTGCGAAGGGTAGCGGCACAGTTTGCCGTGGTGGCGGGGAGGTGAAGGGCTGCAGGCGAATGAATGAAGACAGTTTTCGCCGCCTGCGACAGGTTGAAATCGATCTCCTCAGAAGGAACATGCAATGAAAAAAGTCAGGAAGGCAGTCATACCGGTGGCGGGGCTTGGAACGCGGTTCCTGCCGGCGACCAAGTCCATGCCGAAGGAAATGCTGCCAGTGGTCGACAGGCCTGTCGTGCAATATGCGGTTGACGAGGCGTTCGAGGCCGGCATCGAGCACATCGTCTTCGTCACCGGCCGCAACAAGGCCGTGATCGAGGACTATTTCGACCTGCATCCTGAACTGATCGGAACCCTGGAGCAGAGCGGCAAGAAGGCGCAACTCGAATCGCTTGAAAGCCTGCTTCCCGTCGCCGGCGCGACGAGCTTCATCCGCCAGCAGTCGCCGCAAGGCCTCGGCCATGCCGTCTGGTGCGCGCGCGAAGTCATCGGTGACGAGCCCTTCGCATTGCTTTTGCCGGACATGGTGTCCTTCGGCGGGCGCGGGTGTCTCGCCGAGGTCGCCGATCTTTATGCGCAAACTGGCGCAAACGTTATCGCCGTCGAGCGTTGCGATCCGACCGAGACCAGCAAATACGGCATTGTCGGGCGCGGCGCGGATGTCGGCACGGGCTTCGAGGTGACGGCCATGGTCGAAAAGCCGGCTCCTGCCAACGCACCGTCGAACTTCTACATCAACGGCCGCTACATCCTGCAGCCCGAGATATTCTCGCTGCTGGCCAGCCAGCAGCGCGGCGCCGGCAACGAGATCCAGCTGACCGACGCAATGGTGCGCCTCGCACAGACGCAGGCCTTCTTTGCCCAGCCTTTCAACGGCCGCATGTTCGACTGCGGTTCGAAAGAGGGCTTCATCCAGGCCAATGTCGCTTTCGCGCTGGCGCGAGAGGATATGAAGGGCCCGATCTTCGAGATGCTGCAGGAATTCGTCCAGTCGCATCAGCGTCGGGAAGAAGCCGCATAATGTCCATTTTTTCGAGGCATTGTGGGTGCGGCTGATGACGCAGGACAGGCCGTTGCGCTGCGCGCAACGCGCACTGTCCGGCGCAAGGTTTGCACCCTATGTCCCGATCTTCGAGGCGGTAGCGCCTGCAAACTAGAATTGGACCGAAGATGAACTATGCCAATTTTCCTGTCGACAAGAGGACGCCATTGCCGGCTTCAAATGCGGCAAACGCCGAAGACTTCATCGACATCGAGCGCCTGCTTGGCATGGCCGCGCGGCAGGCGAAAGTGGTTGCCGCCTGCGCCGTCATCGGTCTCTTTCTCGGCGTGCTCTATTTGCAGACCACGCCTCCTACCTATGTGGCGACGAGCAGCGTGCTGATCGACGAAGGATTGAACAAGGTCGTCGACGACATTTCGGCGGCGTCGGTCAGCATGCAGACCGACTCCGCCGTTCTAAGCCAGATCGAAATTTTGCAGTCGGCCAGGCTGGCGGGGGTAGTCGTCGATAAGTTGAAGCTCGATCAGAACGATGCTTTCATGAATCCTCCGACATCAGCCCTGTCGAAGGTCGCAAGCTTTGTGCGCGGTGTCATCCAGTCTGTCCGCCCCAAGCGCGCCGCTAGCACAACCGATGTCACTCAGCTTGATGCTGCGACGCGTGATGCGTTCACCGCATCGTCGTCGCCCCGCGACTACGCAATCTTCAAACTGCAGAACCAACTCGACGCCGAGCGGATCGGACGAAGCTTTGTCATCAGCATCTCCTTCCAAGCGACGGATCCGGCGCTTGCGACCGCCATCACCAAGGCCTATGCCGACGCCTATCTCGCCGATCAGCTCGATGCCAGCTTCGACGCGACCGAGCGGGCGGCGGTCTGGCTGCAAGGCCGGCTGACCGAGCTCCGCGAGAGCTCCCAGGCGGCTGCACTGGCGGTCGAAAAGTTCAGGGCCGAACATGGATTGGCGGTCAACGACGGCCAGCTGATCAGCGACAAGCAATTGTCCGATCTCAACACCCAGCTGATCGTCGCGCAGGCCGATACCGCACGTGCCGGCGCCCGCTATCAGCAGTACAAGTCGATCGTCGAAAGCGGCTCGGACAATGCGTTCAAGGACGCAGCGATATCGAACGACCAGCCGAGCAGCTCCGTCATCACGACGCTGAAGAACCGCTATCTCACCGTCGCCAAGCGGCAGCAGGACGTCGAAGCGAATTTCGGCCCGCAACATCCGCAGGCCGTCGCGCTCGCCAAGGAAAAGGCCGACATATCGGCGCAGATTTTCGGCGAGCTGAAGCAACTGACCGAAAGCTACCGCAACGAATACGAGGTCGCTCTGGCGCGCGAAACCGCGCTCCGCGCAAATGTCGCCTTGGCGGCTGGCAAGAGCTCCATCGACAACCAGTCGCAGGTCAAGCTGCGTGAGCTGGACCAGAAGGCGACGGCGCTGTCGACGCTCTACCAGACGTTCCTGAACCGCTATGAGGAGGCCGCCCAGCAGCAATCCTTCCCGGTCGGCAAGATCCGGGTCATCTCGGACGCGACGATGCCGCAGTCGGCCGCAACCCCGCGAACGGCCATCGTGCTGGGGCTTTCGCTGGCGCTTGGCATAATGATGGGGGCAGGGGTTGGTGGTCTGAATGAATTCAGGGAACGCTTCTTCAGGACCGGCGAGGATGTGCGCGACCGTGTCGGCCTCAAATTCCTCGGCTATCTCCCGGTCATCGGCAAGGCTGGCAAGGATGACCAACGCAATGGCGGTCAGCCTGACGTCAAAGTCGTTGAATCCAAGACCGCCAAGTCCTCCAAATCCCAGCCCTCCAAAACATTGTCGGCGGCCGAAAAACGTGCGCGGATGCGGGTAACCGTCGACGCACCGGCATCGATGTTCTCCGAGACGCTGCGCAACGCAAAGATCGCCTTCGACGTCGTCATGGAGGGCCAGGGCAGCCGGGTCATCGGCGTGGTCTCGGTGCTTCCCGGCGAAGGCAAGTCGACGGTGGCGGCCAATCTTGCCGGGCTGCTTGCCGTCAACGGATCGAAAACGCTGCTGATCGACGGCGACCTGCGCAATCCCGGCCTCAGCCGCAGCCTCGGTATGGAGGCCGAGCAGGGCCTGATGGAAGCTGTGGTGAGCGGGCAGACATGGCAGTCGGTCGGCAAGATCGACCGGCAGACCAAGCTGGCTATCATCCCGGCTGTCCTGCGTGGGCAGTTTTCGCATACCAGCGAGCTTCTGTCTTCGGCCGGCATGCGGCGCTTCATCGATAACGCCAAGGAAACCTTCGAATACATCATCGTCGATCTGCCGCCGCTCGGGCCTGTCGTCGACGCCAAGGCCTTCGCTCCGCTTGTCGACGGCTTCGTGCTGGTCACCGAGTGGGGACGCACGCCGCGGGCGATGGTGCAATCCGTGCTCAGCTCGGAGCCCTACATCGCCAAGAAGATCATTGGCGCGGTGCTGAACAAGGTCGAACTGAAGAAGCTGGCCAAGTATGGCGCGATCGGCGGCTCGGAAAAATTCTTCGACAAATATTCGAGCTACTATCTGGAAAAATCGGAAGCGCGCACCAAGGCAGCCGCCTGAGCGACAATCGCGCTCAGGAAAATATCAGCCGGGCCCCTCTGTCGACGATCCTGACTGCGGTCAGCCGGCCGCTTTGGAAGGCGCCGGTGTCTATGCCGAGCCGGCGTCCGTCGAGCTTCGGAAACTCGATCGGGGTATGCCCGTGTACCACATAGCGGTCGAGAAGATGCGCAGCTTCGAAGAAGTCCGAACGGATATTCAGCAGGTCGTCCTCGTCCTGCGCGGCCAGCTCTATGCCCGGCCTGATGCCGGCGTGAACGAACACGAATTTGGCCGAATAGACCATGACCGGCAGCGCGCGCATGAAGCTGACATGGCCGGCGGGAATGATCTCCCGAATGCGCCGGTCGACCTCCTCGCTTGACCCATAAAGATCGGCCATGCGCGACGGGTCGACGCCGTAGGAAAACAGCGTTTGCAGGCCGCCTATCGCCAGCCACGACTCTCTCGAAATGATCCCGTCGAGATAGTTCAGCATCACGACTTCGTGATTACCGGCAAGGCAGATGCGCTGGAAACCATGGAGCGGCGGCGCCAGCAGATGATCGAGCACACGCGCCGACTGAGGTCCACGATCGACATAGTCGCCAAGCATGATGATGAGCTTGCGCCTTTCGAAGGACGCCGAATCGAGCAGGATCTTCTGCTCCAGGGCGCGGAGTTCGTTGTAGCAGCCATGCACGTCGCCGATCGCATAGACGACCATGTCCTGTATATCGACCTCCAGCCGCTGGCGTGCCGCGGCCTGGGGCTTTCTCGATCGCTGGAACAGGGTCACGTATGGCATCTCGCATGGCTGTGGGTGCGTCTCGATTCCGAAACAACATGACGACACACCGCGTGGATACCACGTCCGGCGCCGGTCGTTCCATACCGGAGCTTCGGACGCAACTCGGCTTCGACGTCCTTACAGGGCGATGCCGCGGCGGTTCAGCGCGGCGGTGATCTCGTCGAGGATGGCCGGGTCGTCGATCGTTGCCGGCATGGCCCATTCCTCCTTGTCGGCGATCTTCTGCATTGTGCCGCGCAGGATCTTGCCGGAGCGCGTCTTCGGCAGGCGCTTGATCGTCACCACCGTCTTGAAGGCAGCGACCGGGCCGATCCGTTCGCGCACCAGCGTGACCACCTCGTTTTCGACGATGCCGGCGTCGCGGTCGACGCCGGCATTCAGCACGACGAAGCCGAGTGGAACCTGGCCTTTCATCGCATCGGCAATGCCGACGACGGCGCATTCGGCAACGTCGGGATGCGCGGCCAGCACCTCCTCCATGGCGCCGGTCGACAGCCGGTGGCCGGCGACATTGATGATGTCGTCGGTGCGAGCCATGACATAGAGATAGCCGTCCTCGTCCATCATGCCGGCATCCGCGGTTTTGTAGAAGCCGGGGAACTCCTCGAGATAGGCTTGGCGAAACCGCTCGTCGGCATTCCACAGCGTCGGCAGGCAGCCGGGGGGCAACGGCAATCTCACCACGACATTGCCAAGCGTACCACGCTTGACCTCATGCCCGGCATCGTCGAGCACGCGAATGTCGTAGCCAGGCATCGGCACGCCGGGCGAGCCGTATTTGACCGGCAACAGGCCCAGTCCGGCGGGGTTAATGGTCATTGGCGAGCCGGTCTCCGTCTGCCACCAATGATCGATCACCGGCACGTTCAATTTCTGCTCCGCCCATTTGATGGTTTCCGGATCGGCGCGCTCGCCGGCGAGGAACAGCGTGCGGAATTTGGACAGATCGTATTTCGGGACGAATTCGCCCTTCGGATCCTGTCCCTTGATGGCGCGAAAGGCGGTTGGCGCGGTGAAAAGTGCGACCACGCCATGCTCGGCGATCACACGCCAATAGGTGCCGGCGTCGGGCGTTCCGACCGGCTTGCCCTCGAACAGGATGGTTGTGCAGCCATGCAGCAACGGGCCGTAGACGATATAGGAATGGCCGACTACCCAGCCGACATCGGAAGCCGCCCAGAACACTTCGCCCGGCTTGACGCCGAACTCGTTTTCCATCGACCATTTCAGCGCGACCATATGGCCGCCATTGTCGCGCACGATGCCCTTCGGCTGGCCGGTCGTGCCCGACGTGTAGATGATGTAGAGCGGATCGGTGGCAAGCACCGGAACACAGTCGACATTGGCGCCGGCGGCCCGCTCACGCGCCACGGCGTCGGCATAGTCGATGTCGTAGTTTGCCCTGAGCTCGCAGCGCAGCTGGTCGCGCTGCAGGATGAGGCAGCTTTCCGGCTTGTGCCGCGACATCTCGATCGCCTTGTCGAGCAGCGGCTTATAGGCAACGACACGCCCGGGCTCCAGGCCGCAGGACGCCGAGATGATCAGCTTCGGTTTGGCATCGTCGATGCGCGTGGCGAGCTCATGCGAGGCGAAGCCGCCGAAGACCACCGAATGCACGGCGCCGATCCGCGCACAGGCAAGCATGGCGAAGGCTGCTTCCGGTACCATCGGCATGTAGATGATGACGCGATCGCCTTTTTGGATGCCGCGATTCTTGAGCACCGAGGTCAGCGCGACCACCTCGCGCTTCAACTCGGCATAGGTGAATTTCCTGATTGTGCCCGCAATCGCGCTGTCATGGATCAACGCGATCTGGTCGGCACGGCCGCCCGTCACATGACGATCGACGGCATTGAAGCAGGTGTTGCACGAGGCGCCATTGAACCATCGGCCATAGACGCCGGCATTGGCGTCGAACACGGTCTCGAAGGGCGAGAACCAGTCGATTGCACTCGCCGCATCGGCCCAGAATTTTTCCGGGTCGCGTTTCCAGTCGTCATAGACCTCGTGGTAGCGTGACGCCATCCAGCTTCCTCCCCAGGAATGTTTGCTGTCCTTGAAATAGCGTATGCTGGTTTGTGTAACCATGTATTTGTGCGTTTCGTTTGCCGTCGTTCTAATTCGGCCGCAAATGCAGGGTCGTCGTGGTCTGCGGGGCTGATATCGGCCGAATTTTCGACATTGGGGCAGGGCGCGCGATGAAATTGCCATATGAGCTTGGGTTTGCCGCGGTTGCGACGCTGGCGTTGGTGCTCGCTTCAGCTGCTCAGGCCGGCGATGCGGCGCAACGCGCTGAGAAGTAGTCCGCTACCCGCGTTGTTGTCCCTAGAGCGGGAGGGCAGCGAGCATAAGGCCGACCCCACCGGCGATCAGCAAGGCGGCTGCCAGCATCTTTCCATGGCGCTCGAAACCCGTCGGCGCCCGATCCCAATTGTAACGCATGCTCAAACTCCCCAAACCCGCAGATCCTTTATCTTACGCAGGGTGAGGAGGGCAACTGTCTGGCGATGCGCGGCGTTGCCGATGTCGGTCTTATCACCGACTATTTCTGGGGCATTCTCCGCCGCTACATGCCCCAGCGCAGCGCGGCCGTATGTACCGGTGCATCCCACCAAACAGCCGCCTCGTCGTCGAGCATGCTCAGCGTGATCGAACAGCCGGCCATGTCGAGCGAGGTCACATAGGACCCGACCAGCGACCGGGCCACCGTCACGCCATGCTTCTCGAAGATTTTGCGGGCGCTATTATACATCAGATAAAGCTCCATCAACGGTGTGCCGCCAAAGCCATTGACGAAGAGTAGCGCCTGGCCTCTGGCACCGTCGCCCAGGTCACCCAGGATTGCGGTACAGATCTCGTCGGTGATGGCGTCGGCGCTCTTCAAGGTGTCGCGTCGCCTCCCAGGCTCGCCGTGGATGCCGACCCCGAACTCCATCTCGCCGTCGCCGATGTCGAAGGTCGGCTTGCCCGCCGCCGGGACGGTGCAACTGGTCAGCGCCACGCCCATCGAGCGCGTCGCGCCGTTGACGCGCTCGCCCAACGCCTTCAAAGACTCCAGTGGCATGCCTTGTTCGGCTGCCGCGCCGACGATTTTCTCGACCACCAGCGTACCGGCGACGCCGCGCCGGCCGGTGGTGTAGGACGAGTTTTCGACCGCGACGTCGTCATTGGTCACGATTTGCATCACGCCTGCCGTCATTTCAGCGGCCATGTCGAAATTCATCACGTCGCCCTCGTAGTTCTTGACGATGAACAGGCAGCCGGCGCCCGTATTGACGGCATCGGCGGCCGCCATCATCTGGTCAGGCGTCGGCGAGGTGAATACCTGGCCGGGGCAGGCGGCATCCAGCATGCCATGCCCGACGAACCCGCCATGCAGCGGCTCGTGACCCGAGCCGCCACCGGAGATCAGCGCCACCTTGCCCGGCTTGAGCACCTTGCGGCGGACAAATTTGTGCTCCTCGCCAAGCGCCAGGATATCGGCATGCGCGGCAACGAAGCCGTCGAGGCTCTCGGTCAGCACCGTATCGACCGAATTCAGAAATTTCTTCATGGCTGTCCTCCCGAAATAGCCCAGCGTCAGCTGCCCTTGCCGGCGATGCTGGTGATCTTCTGGATGAAATCGTTGACCGCCCGGTCGAGCGCCGCGTTCTGCTTGTCGTCGCCGAAATCGGGAACGATCAGCGAGACATGCCGTGTCTTGCGCATGCCTGCAGCCAGCGACATCTTTCCCGGATGCGCCCGATGGTAGGCTTCAAGGAAATGATCGCGTTCGGCCGGGCTGAAATGGCAGACGGAGAAGATAGCCGGCAAATGCTTCGAAGGGATCGGCGTCGAATAGGCGGGGCTGGAAATCTGCGTGACGAAGCTGCGATGCTTGCCCAGCGCATCAGCGAGGCGCTGGCGCATGCCGGACGGGCGCTGATCGATCACCTGCGACAGGATCGTCTTGTAGGCGCGGATCGCTTCCTCGGGGCCGGATTGCGACGCCTTGTCTGCCATGCCGGGGCCTAGATCCAAACGTCCGCGATGGCCGCCTTGGCCATCGCGAGTTGGGCGGGAGCGACGGAGAGGTCACGCAGGCCGGTT
Organism: Mesorhizobium sp.; assembly: GCF_005063415.1. Taxonomy (GTDB): domain Bacteria; phylum Pseudomonadota; class Alphaproteobacteria; order Rhizobiales; family Rhizobiaceae; genus Mesorhizobium. Next base: position 3,452 of record NZ_SUEG01000048.1, on the reverse strand, counting down.
TCGAGCAGCGCCGGGATCGAGGCGGGGTCACCGCCGGCATCGCCACACAGGCTGACCGGGATAGTGTGCTCACGGCCGAAGGCGGCAACCGAGGCGATCAGCCGGAGCACGGCCGGGTGCCTGACGGAATTCAGATGTGCGACCGACGCATTGTCGCGAGCGGCGGCCATCACGTATTGGGTCAAATCATTCGAACCGATCGAGAAGAAGGCGGCCTTGGCGAATGCCTCCGGCGCAATCGCCACCGATGGCACCTCGACCATGATGCCAAGCGGCGGCATTTTTTGCGCGATGCCGCGCGCCAAAAGGCCAGCCTGCTCTTCCGCGAACAGCGCGATGGCGTGTTCATATTCTTCCGGAACGGCGATCATCGGGAACATCACCTTCAGATTGCCGTGCATGGCGGCGCGTAGCAAGGCGCGGATCTGCACGCGAAAGACCTCCGGGCGCGCCAGCGACAGCCTGATCCCGCGCAGGCCAAGGAATGGATTACCTTCCTCGACGGTGAGGCCCGGCACAGGTTTATCGCCGCCCGCATCGACGGTACGGATCGTCACCGGCCTGTCGCCTGCCCATTCCAGCACTTTGCGGTAGGCGCAATATTGCGTCTCCTCGTCCGGCAGTGTCTTGCCGAACAGGAATTCGGTCCGCATCAGCCCGACACCGTCGCAGGTCGCGACATCGATGGTGTCGACATCGGACGGATCGGCAATATTCACCTGCATTCGGACCGCTATGCCGGTCTTCGTTGCCGCCGGCCTTGTCAGATAGGCTGCCGCTTTGCCGCGATGCGCTGCGAAAGACAACGACGATCGCCGGAATATGGCGATCTCCGCTTTCGAAGGCGCCAACACGATGCCGCCATGTTCGGCATCGAGCAGTGCGTTTCCGGTAAGGTGAGCCGGCGAAGCACCGGGCCCGGCTACCCCACGCGCCACGAGCCCAAGCCCCACCACCATTGGCACGCCGCGTGAGCGCGCCAGCATTGCGACATGACTTGCGGCACTTCCGGCCGTAAGTGCTATACCGCCGCCGGCACGCCAGTCGGTCTCCAGGAAGCGCGTCGGTGCGATATCCTCGCCGTAGAAGATCGCACCCGCCGGCGCGGCAATGTCGCCGCCCCCGGTCAGCGCGCGTAACACCTGGTTACGTATATCGCGCATATCGGCCGCGCGCGCCCGGAAATAGTCCTGATCGGATGTTTCATAGCCGGCTATCTCGGCGTCGAGCGCTGTTCGCCAAGCCACATCAGCAGCCATGCCCTCGGCGATGTGCGAAAAAGCCGGGCCGGTCAGCGCGTCGTCCTCCAGCACGGCGAGCTGGAATTCGAGGATCCCGGCCGCCTCACTGTCGCTGGTTTCGATCAATGTCGCGAGCCGGCCTGTGGCAATGGAGATGGCGGCCTCAAGCGCCGCTTTCTCGTCCGCGGCAGTCGCCTTGCGGACATAACGCACAGAAGCCTGGTCCAGATCGAACAGCGGCCCCTCGGCATAGCCGGCCGATGCCGAAATGCCCTGCAGCCTAAGCGGTTCGGGCATGGTCCTTGCCTTCGTCGAAATCGCGCCGCACCAGCTCGACCAGCGCGCCGACCGCCTCGCCGGCGCCGTCCCCTCTGGCTCTGATATGCAGGACAGTACCTTTCGGCGCTTTCGCAGCCATTACCTTGACGATGCTCTTGGCGTCGAGCCACGGCCCGTTGGCGGCGAGCGCAATCTCGACGTCGGCCGAAAACGTCTTGGCAAGCTTGGTGAACTTCACCGAAGGACGCGCATGCAGTCCAACCTCATGGGTGATCAGGACGCTGGCTTCGGCTGCTGCGGACATGCTTGTCAAAATTCCCGTTCATTCACGACGGCGACAGTTCGTGCGCCGTCGCCACCACTTCCTTGAGCGAGGCGCCGCCGGAAGCCTCGGTTGCCGCCATCACCGCGCCTTCGACGATCGGCGCATTGCAGACGATGATCTTCTGGGCGCGTGGTTCGCCAATCATCTCGACCGCCATCTCGCTATTGGTCTCGGCACCGCCGAGATCGACGAGGATCGCGACACCCGCCTCCGACCAGGCCTTGTCGATGGCGCCCATGATCGCCTCGACATTGGTTCCCAGCCCGCCATGGCCGTTTCCGCCGCACCATGCAAGCGGCACTTCGTTGCCGACCATCTGCCGCACCATGTCGGCGGTGCCTTCGGCGACCAGCGGCGAATGCGATACGATGACGATGCCGACATTGCTCATGCGCGCCTCTCGATTGCTTCGGCTACGGCCCGCACCAGAAGCGCGGTCGAGCGGGCGCCGGCATCCATATGGCCGATCGAACGGTCGCCAAGGAAGGAGGCGCGCCCACGCAACGCCTTCATCGGTACGGTCGCGTCGGCCGCGTTGTCAGCGATCTCGACGATGTCCGCTGCCGTCTTTCCCTGCAGCAGGGCCTCATGCACCGGCTGCAGCACGTCGAGCATGGTTTTTTGCCCGGCCTGCGACTTGCCTCGGGCGGCCACTGCTTCGATCGCCTTGCCGAAGGCCGCCGCCAGATCGGCGCGATCCGGCGCGGCGGGAATCTCCTTGCCGAGCGCCATGAACAGCGTGCCGAACAAGGGACCGGAGGCTCCGCCCACGGTCATCACCAGCTTGGTGCCGATCGCCTTCAGCGCCTCGGGCAACGGCTTTGCCGAAAACGCACCGGCCTCGGCCCGCACTGCCTCGAAGCCGCGTTTCATGTTGAGCCCATGGTCGCCGTCGCCGATCGCCTGGTCGAGCCTGGTCAGCTCTTCGGCATGGGCGGCGATGGTGTTTGCCGTCGCCTCGATCAGCCTGGAGAGATCCGCTGCCGCCATGTCACCCATGCTCCTGGCCCCTGCGCTGCCGGCAGTACGAGAAAATTGCATATCCGGCAATTGAAGCATTCTTTTCCCCAGTCAAGCGGGTTCGAGCAACGCAGCGAGGGCAGTGAAGACCTCGGCGACGGCAAAGGCGCCGGGGTCGACCACGCCGTCGAGCTGGCTGCCAATATAGGCGGATCGCCCGGCCTTGGCCTTGCGCATCGCAGCGGTGGCCTCGGCTCCGCGTTGCGCCGCGACCGCCGCATCTTCCAGACTCCCCCTATCCAGCGCCCTCAAGGCGGGTTCCAGGGCATCGATCATCGTGCGATCGCCGATCCTCGCTCCACCATAGAAGGACATCCGATCCAGGCCAGCGAGAAGCGCCTTGGGAAGCGTTTCGCCAGATTCCAGCGCCTGAGCGGCGGCGGTGAAGAAGATCGACAACAGCACGCCGCTAGAGCCGCCCATGCCGGCGCTCAGGATGTCGCCGACGGCGGCGAGCGTTGCGGCAGGGTCAGCGAGCGGCAGTGTCGCAATGCGGCCAAGCACGCTGCGCGCACCGGCCGCCACAGTCGATCCGGTGTCGCCGTCTCCTGCCTTGGCGTCCAGTCCGTTCAACGTGCCTTCAAGCG
>NZ_SUEG01000047.1:26733-37903 GCF_005063415.1 Mesorhizobium sp. | reverse complement strand
GCCCGGCGTGTCGTCGCATCCTCGTGGATGCGTTCCAGATGCGGCTCGTACCAGAGCCTGACCTGCTCGATGTCGGCCGGCCATTTTTGCGCGCCGGCGCGCAGGCCGCAATAGAGCGCGACAAAGCCCGGCCAGTCGTCGGCGGCACGCTGCGGCGGCCGGTAGCGGGCAAGCCCCATCGTCTCGTCGAGCGAATTTGCCATGGTCTCGACGATCGCATTGGCGGCCGAAGGGCCGATGCCGGGCAGAAGTTGCAGCACGCGAAAGCCGGCGACGCGGTCGCGCGGGTTTTCGGCGAAGCGCAGCACGGCCAGCACGTCCTTGACGTGAGCTGCATCGAGAAATTTCAGCCCGCCGAACTTGACGAAGGGGATGTTGCGGCGCGTCAGCTCGATCTCCAGCGGGCCGCTATGGTGCGAGGCGCGAAACAGCACCGCCTGTGCTTTGAGAACGGTGCCGGCTTCGCGTTCGGTGAGTATCGCCTGGCAGACATAGCTCGCCTGCTCGGTCTCGTCGCGCACGCTCACCAGCTTCGGCTTTTCCGCCGATTTGCGCTCGGTCCAGAGATTTTTGGTGAAACGCTCCGACGCTTCGCCGATCACCGCATTGGCGGCCGCCAGGATCGTCTCGGTCGAGCGGTAGTTGCGCTCCAGCATGACGACTTCCGCCGGCTGCGCGAACTGCTTGGGAAAATCCAGGATATTGCGCACTTCCGCGGCGCGGAACGAATAGATCGACTGCGCGTCGTCGCCGACCACCGTCAGCCCCGATCCGTCAGGCTTCAGCGCTGTCAGGATCGATGCCTGCAGCCGGTTGGTGTCCTGGTATTCATCGACCAGCACATGGTCGAAACGCGCACCCAGATGCGCGGCGATTTCCGGCTCGCCGGCCATCTGCGCCCAATAGAGCAGCAGGTCGTCGTAATCGAGCACATTCTGCGCCTGCTTGGCCTCGACATATCGGGCGAACAATTGCTTCAGCTGTTCGGCCCAGCCGGCGCACCACGGGAACACCGAACCCAGCACCTCGCCGAGCGGCGCCTGTGCGTTGACGGCCCGCGAATAGATCGCAAGGCAGGTGCCCTTGGTCGGGAAGCGGGCTTCGGTCTTCGAAAACCCAAGCTCGTGGCGGGCGAGATTCATCAGGTCGGCAGAATCCTCGCGGTCGTGGATGGTGAAGGCCGGATCGAGACCGATCTCCAGCGCATAATCGCGCAGCAGCCTGGCGCCGATGCCGTGGAACGTGCCGGCCCAGCTCAGCGCATCGGTGATGACAGAGGCATCACGCCCCAGCACCTCTCCGGCGATGCGCTCGACCCGCTTGGCCATTTCCGCTGCGGCACGGCGCGAAAATGTCATCAAAAGGATGCGGCGGGGGTCGGCACCCCTGACGATCAGATGCGCGACCCGGTGCGCAAGTGTGTTGGTCTTGCCGGAGCCGGCGCCGGCAATGACCAGCAACGGTCCGGCGATCTTGCCGTCGCCATGTTCGACGGCAAGCCTCTGCTCGGCGTTGAGCTTTGCCAGATAGGCCGGCTGGAAGGACGAATCACGGGCGGCGAGGTTCATCGCCCATCAAGCATCGTTTCTGCTTTGTTCGCAACGGTTTGCGGAGCCGGAATAGGGCTCGTGAGCGAAGAGGCCTTGCGGGCAGGCCCGTCGACTAACGCTCGGGCTCGACGCCCATCCTTGCCGATTGCCGCCGCAGCGCCTCGCGATCGTCCTGTGGCGGCGGCAGCAGCAGCGGATCAAAATCGTCGGGCACCTCGTCGATCACTTTCTTGGCGACGCGATAGGCGACATAGACGATTGCCCCGGCAATGAGCAGACGGATCATGCCTTCCTCCATTGATTGTGGAGCAACCGGAGACGCGGCATTTTGTTCCCCGGCTCCTTGGCGAATGCGGGAACGACACCGGCCGCGCAACCAAATCGCCGACGCCTCGTTGTCGGGCGAGAGGAGACTGCGATGAAAAAGCGCTCAATCCTGCTACTTGTGGCAGCTCTGACTGTTGCGGGTTGCGACAACAACATCCAGCCGACCAAGGCCCCTGGCGACACGGTCGAGCAGAACCCGCAGGTCGACAAGAATCCGGTGCCGAAGTCGACGACCGGCGGCGATCAGCCCGGCACGCCGCCGAAACAATGACCACCTGAAATAGCATCGGCACCGGTCAAAGAGGTGGCCGGCGCCGCTTGGGAGGAAGCTGATGGCGCCGGCCAGGCGGAGATCAGGCCCGCCGCACATCCAAGGATAGCCGAGTCTTTCCGCAGCGTCATGGTCGATAGCGTACAGACGGCACGCCCCTGTGGACAAACCTGCCGGCCACGCCAGCGTTTGTTCATCAACACATGGAACAAACCCGCCTGCTGCGTGTTTGGGTGTCGATCGGACGCTCCCAAGGCCGCCGTTCACGAAAGAACCCGCTCTCCTTGTCCCCCCTCAGGATAGCGGGTTCTTTTTGCGTCTTGCGGGAGTCGCCGCCAGGCGGGTTGACTACCTGCTTGCCGGTTTTCGTGCCTTATGCGGCGAACCGGGGCTCCAGCCCTTGCGAAGCATGGTTGTCCCGTGCAAAAGCGCGGCCATGCTGATTATCAACGACCTTTCGCTCCGCATGGCCGGACGCCTGCTTCTCGACCATGCCTCGCTGACCTTGCCGGCCGGCAGCAAGGCTGGCCTTGTCGGCCGCAACGGCACCGGCAAGACGACCATGTTCAAGGCGATCACCGGCGATCTCGCCTCCGAGACCGGCTCTATCAGCCTGCCCAAGAACACGCGGATCGGCCAGGTCGCGCAGGAAGCGCCGGGCACCGAGGAGCCGCTGATCGAGATCGTGCTCAAGGCCGATCTTGAGCGGAGTGCACTGCTCGAAGAGGAAAAGACGGCGGCCGATCCGCACCGCATCGCCGACATCCACATGCGGCTGGCCGATATCGATGCGCACTCGGCCGAGTCACGCGCGGCGACCATTCTCGCCGGCCTCGGCTTCGACGATGCCGCGCAGCGGCGCCCGGCCTCGTCCTTCTCCGGCGGCTGGCGCATGCGCGTCGCGCTGGCCGCCGTGTTGTTTGCCGAGCCCGATCTGCTGCTGCTCGACGAGCCGACCAATTATCTCGACCTCGAAGGCACGCTGTGGCTGGAAAACTACGTATCGAAATACCCGCACACCGTGCTCTTGATTTCGCACGATCGCGACCTGCTCAACCGCGCCGTCAACTCGATCGTCCATCTCGACCAGAAGAAGCTGACCTTCTGGCGCGGCGGCTACGATCAGTTCGAGCGCCAATATACCGAGCAGCGCGAATTGCAGGAGAAGGGCCGCGTCAAGCAGGAAGCCGCGCGCAAGCATATGGAATCCTTCGTCGAGCGCTTCCGCGCCAAGGCATCGAAGGCGAGGCAGGCGCAGTCGCGCATCAAGGCGCTGGAGAAGATGAAGCCGATCGCCGCGATCGTGAACGACACGGTTCGGCCGTTCTCTTTTCCGGAGCCGGTGAAGACGGTGGCCTCGCCGATCATTGCGCTGAACAACGTCAATGTCGGCTATGTCGAGGGTGAGCCGATCCTGAAGAAGATGACGCTGCGCATCGATGCCGACGACCGCATCGCGCTGCTCGGCGCCAATGGCAACGGCAAGTCGACCTTCGCCAAGCTTTTGGCCGGCCGCCTGAAGCAGGAGACCGGCAGCATGACGGTGGCGCCCGGGCTGAAGGTGGCAATCTTCGCCCAGCACCAGCTCGACGATCTCCGACCAAATGAAAACGCGTACGAGCATGTCCGTCGGCTGATGCCGGAAGCGCCGGAATCGAAGGTGCGCGGCCGCGTCGCCCAGTTCGGCCTGACCACCGAAAAGATGAACACCGCCGCCAAGGATCTGTCCGGCGGCGAGAAGGCGCGGCTCTTGATGGGCCTGTCGGCCTTCGAGGGGCCGAACCTTTTCATCCTCGACGAGCCGACCAACCATCTCGACATCGACAGCCGTGAATCGCTGATCCATGCGCTGAACGAATTTCCCGGCGCGGTCATCCTGATCTCGCACGACCGCCATCTGCTCGAAGCGACGGCCGACCGGCTGTGGCTGGTCAAGGACGGCGCGGTCAATCCGTATGACGGCGACCTCGAGGATTACAAGACGCTGGTCACCGGCGTCTCCGGCGACCGCCGCGGCAAGCGCGAGGCGGACAAAGCGTCGAAGGCCGACCGCCGCCGCGACGCAGCCGCGCGCCGCGCCGCCTTCGAGCCGCTGGCCAAGGAAATCCGCGCCACCGAAGCGCTGATGGACCGCCTCCGCAAGCGCATCGACCTGATCGAAGATGAACTCGCCAACCCGGCTGTCTACGAAAAGGACCCCTCGACCGCGACAAGGCTGGCCAAGGAGCGCTCACAACTCGCGCAACAACTGGCCGGCCACGAGGAAAAATGGCTGTCGATGTCGGCGGAGTATGAGGAAGGCACGGCGGAGTAGGAGAATGTCGGCAAAACTATGGATCGAAGCTGCCAAGGTTTTGGCCGTCAATCCCGAAGCTGTCGTAAAATGCCCTGAGTGTGGAGACGGCAATCTGCTGGTCATCGACGCCGGAGCCGGATCATCGCATGTCGAGCGCCACATACATTGCCCGAAATGCGGCGCCTACAACGCCTTGTTCAAGCGCATTGATGGCGTGTAACTGGCCCTACACGCCACTATCACAACCGGCTAGTTTGCGCCCATGAATCAGCACGCCAAGCTCAAAATCGGCCATTCGGCCTGTCCGCATGATTGCCCTTCGACCTGCGCGCTCGAGGTCGAGTTGCTTGACGCCAGGCGTATCGGCCGGGTCCGTGGCGCCAGGGCCAACAGCTATACGGCTGGCGTCATCTGCGCCAAGGTCGCCCGTTACGCCGATCGTATTCATCATCCCGACCGCCTGCTGAAGCCGCTGGTCCGTGCCGGTGCCAAGGGCGAGGGCGTATGGAAGGAAGCGAGCTGGGAGGCCGCACTCGACCTCGTCGCCGAAAAATTCATCGCGGCAGAGGCGAAGTACGGCTCGGAGACGGTCTGGCCCTATTACTATGCCGGCACGATGGGGCTGGTGCAGCGTGACGGCATCGAGCGGCTCAGGCACGCCAAAAAATACTCCGGCTTCTTCGGTTCGATCTGCACCAATCTGGCCTGGACCGGCTGGATGATGGGCGCCGGCGCGCTGCGCGGCCCCGACCCGCGCGAGATGGCGAAGTCCGACTGTGTGGTGATCTGGGGCACCAACGCCGTCGTCACGCAGGTCAACGTGATGACCCACGCCATCAAGGCGCGCAAGGAACGCGGCGCCAAGATCGTCGTCATCGACGTCTACGAAAATGCGACGATGAAGCAGGCCGATCTCGGCCTGGTGCTGAAGCCCGGCACCGACGGCGCGCTGGCCTGCGCGGTGATGCACGTGCTGTTTCGTGACGGCATGGCGGACCGCGCCTATCTCCAGAAATACACCGACGATCCGCACGGTCTGGAAGCGCATCTTCAGACGAGGACGCCGCAATGGGCCGCTGATATCACCGGGCTTTCTGTCGACGAAATCGAGACATTTGCCCGCCTCGTCGGCACGACGAAGAAGACCTACTTCCGCCTCGGCTACGGTTTTTCGCGACAGCGCAACGGTTCGGTCAACATGCATGCCGCGGCCTCGATCGCGGCGGTCACCGGCTGCTGGCAATATGAGGGCGGCGGCGCCTTCCATACCAATTCGGGCATATTTAAGCTCAACCAGGAACTGCTCGAAGGCACGCGGATGCGCGACCCCGCGATCCGTCATCTCGATCATTCGCGCATCGGCCCGGTGCTGACCGGGGCTGAGGATGCGCTCTATGGCGGCCCGCCGGTGACGGCGCTGCTGATCCAGAACACCAATCCGGTGAATGTCGCGCCGGAGCAGCGGCTGGTGAAGCAAGGTTTTCTGCGCGACGATCTGTTTTCCTGCGTGCATGAGCAGTTCATGACCGACACCGCCAAGCTCGCCGATGTCGTGCTGCCGGCAACGATGTTTCTCGAGCATGACGACGTCTACAAGGGCGGCGGCAACCAGCACATCACGCTCGGGCCGAAGCTGATCGACCCGCCGGAAGGCCCGCGCACCAATCATTTCGTCATCGAGGAGCTCGGCAAAAGGCTCGGTGTCGCCGACCGTCCGGGCTTCGGCATGACCGAGCAGCAGCATGTCGATGTCATTCTCGGCAAGCGCGGGCTGGGCAGCTTTTCGAGCCTGAAAGAGCAGAAATGGGTCGATTTGCAGCCGGATTTCGCGGCCGCGCACTTCCTGGACGGCTTCGGCCATGCCGACAAGAAATTCCATTTTCGCGCCGACTGGACGGGCCAGGCGTCGCCCAATCGGCCACCGAAAAGCATGGGCCTGTTCGGGCCGGTGGCGCGCCTGCCGGAATTCCCTGATCATGTCGACCTGATCGAGGTGGCGGACGAGGCGCACCCGTTCCGGCTGACCACCTCGCCGGCGCGCAATTTCCTCAATTCGACCTTCACCGAAACGCCAGTGTCGCAGGCAAAAGAGCGCCGGCCGGAGCTGCTCGTGCATCCCGATGATGCGGCGGCACTCGGCGTCGCCGACGGCGGCCGCGTCGAGGTCGGCAACCAGCGTGGCGAGGTGGTGCTGCACGCAAAGCTGTTCGACGGCATCAAGCGCGGCGTCGTCGTCGCCGAAGGCATCTGGCCGAACAGCGCCCACGAGCGCGGCGAGGGCATCAACGTGCTGACCGGCGCCGATGCGCCGGCGCCCTATGGCGGAGCCGCCTTCCACGACAACAAGGTCTGGCTGCGCCCGGCGGATTGAGCGTCGGAACGATATCTCCATCCGGCCGTTTTCGCGTGGCGGGTGGAGGCTTTGTCATGGCAGAAGTGTTGCCGGCGCCGGATCCCATCGGACGGACACTGTCGTCCGGCGAACTCGTAACCACGATGTCCCACTTTCATCGCGCCGAGATTGCGCGCATGGCTGGGTGGCGCGACCGCCTGGACCGGACGAGCAACTGGGCGATAACGGTTGTCGCGGCGATGCTGTCCGTCTCGCTTTCGACAGCCAGCGCTCACCATGGCGTGCTGCTGTTTGCCATGCTGCTTGTTCTGCTGCTGCTGTGGATAGAGGCGCGGCGATACCGCTTCTTCGACTTCTATCGGGCTCGCGTGCGCCAGTTCGAACGGCACTATTTCGCGCAGGTATTCTCGCCGCAGCCGGATTTCGCGTCCGATTGGCTGTTGATCGTCGGCGAGAGCCTGCGCGCACCAAAATTCCTGATTTCGCAACGCGTGGCTTTGGCGCGCCGTCTGCGTCGCAATTACATCTACATGCTGCTGATCCTGCTGCTGGCCTGGATCCTCAAACTGTCGACCCCCAGCCTCTTAAACGAAGGCGTCCGCATCGGTTTCGTTGGGTCGATGCGTGAGGCCGTCACCAGTGCTGCCTTAGGCCCAGTTCCGGGCGCGGTCATCGTCGTGCTGGTCGCCGTCCTCTATGCCGGCCTATTGGTGGCAGCCTTCCTGACGGAGAGCGACGACGGCGAACTCTCCTTCGGTGACGTCCACGTCTAGCAACGCCCTGTTTGGCAACGCAACGCGCTGTCGCGCGTTGTTGGACACGTGCATTGGGCGATGGGGGTTTCATGGCTTGGCAGGCTCCGACACGTTCCAGCCTGGCGCTGCTGGTTTGCGCTTTCGTCCCCGCAGGCGCGGCCTGGGCAGCGGAAACGCTCGTTGCCGGTACCCGGGCATCGGGCATGGGCGGTTCGGGCGAGGGCGCTTTCGTCGCCGAGATCGTGCTTCTGCTGCTTGTCGGGCGCGGCCTGGGCGAAGTGCTGCAGCGCTATGGCCAGCCGGCAATCATGGGCCAACTGATCGGCGGCATCCTGCTCGGTCCTTCGCTGTTCGGCTGGCTGTCGCCGTCGGCCCAGCACCTGATCTTTCCCAGCGATCCCGCGCAAAAGGGCATGATTGACGCTGTCTCGCAGCTCGGCATCCTAATGCTGCTTTTGCTGACCGGCATGGAGACGGACCTGCGGCTGGTGCGCCGGGTTGGCGCGGCCTGTTTTTCCATTTCGGCTACCGGCGTCGTGGTGCCCTTCATCTTCGGTTTCGCGCTGGCGCAGTTCCTGCCGGACGCATTGCTGGCTGACCCCACGCAACGCACCGTCGCCGGGCTGTTCCTGGGCACCGCGCTGTCGATTTCGTCAGTCAAGGTCGTCGCCATGGTGGTGCGCGAGATGAACTTCATGCGCCGCAACCTCGGACAGGTGATTATTTCCTCGGCGATCATCGAGGACACGATCGGCTGGCTGGTCATCGCCGTAACCTTCGGTATCGCCACCAATGGCAGGCTGCAGTTCGCGCCGCTGGTGACCACCATCGCCGCGGTGGCACTGTTCATGGTGTTCTCCTTCACCATTGGCCGCCGTCTTGTCTTCACCTTGATCCGCTGGACCAACGATCAATTCCGCAGCGAGTTTGCGGTGATCACCATGATCCTCATCATCATGGGAGCGATGGCGCTGATCACCAATCTGATAGGCGTCCATACCGTGCTGGGGGCGTTCGTCGCCGGCATCCTTGTTGGTGAATCACCCATCCTCTCCAGCCATATCGAAGGCCAGCTGCGCGGCGTCATTACCGCGCTGTTCATGCCGATCTTCTTCGGCATGGCGGGGCTTTCCGCCGATCTCACAGTGCTCGCCGATCCGACGCTTGCCATGCTGACGGGCGCACTCGTGGTCATCGCCAGCATCGGCAAGTTTGGCGGCGCATTCATCGGCGCCAAGCTCGCCGCCATGTCGTTCAAGGAAGCAATCGCCGTCGGCAGTGCCATGAACGCGCGCGGCTCGACCGAGGTCATCGTCGCCAGCATCGGCCTGTCGATGAACATCCTGTCGCACAATCTCTTCACCATGATCGTCACCATGGCCGTGATCACCACGCTGGCCATGCCGCCGATGCTGCGCTGGGCGCTCGGCCGGCTGCCGGTTGGGCACGACGAGCAGCAGCGTGTCGAGCGCGAGGCGTTGGACGAATACGGCTTCATTTCCAGGTTGGAGCGGCTGCTGGTGCTGGTCGACGACAGCAGGATCGGCAAGTTCACTGCCCATCTCGCCGGACTGGTCGGCGGAGGCAGCGGCATGCCCACCACCTTGCTTCGCATGCCCACCACCTTGCTTCAGCCGAAAGACGGCCGAGTTGACAGGCCGACCGACAGCAAGGGACAGGAGCGCGCCCTGCAGGAAATCAAGAAGGGTGCAAAAAAAAGCGCTCAGGCGGTGAAACGGATCGAAGATACGCTTGTCGACAAAGTCCATCTGACGGCCCGCACCGAATTGGAAGCCACGGGTGAGACGATCGCCGAAGAGGCCCGCAAGGGATACGGCCTGTTGCTGGTCGGCCTTGACAATGTGCTGACCGCCGATGGCGCCTTCGCGCCGGCCCTCAACGACATTGCCGCAGGATTTGACGGCCCGCTTTGCCTGGTCCTGAACGGCGGCAATGCTGCCGAAAAGATGCCGACGCTGAAGGCCGGCACCAGCATCCTCGTCCCAGTCAACGGTACCCAGGTGGCGCGTCGCGCCGCCGACTTGGCGCTGGCGCTGGCCCGTCCAAACCGGGCGCGGATCAAGGTTCTCTACGTCTCGCAAAGGGCAGCCAAAGGCCGCAGGTCGACATCGGTGTCGCATAGCCGCGAAGAGGCCGTGCTGAAAGACATCGCCGATCTGGCGGGCCGGTACGGCCTGCATATCGACACAGCCTTCCATACCCGTGTCACACCCGACAAGGCAATCACCAGGGAGGCGGCCAAAGGAGCGGCGATCGTCGTGATGGGCGTCACCCAACGTCCGGGTGAGGACCTGTTCTTCGGCGAAACCGCCGGCGCTGTTTTGGCCGCTTGCAACTGCCCGGTCGTGCTTCTGGCCAGCGCGCGGCCCAAGCATGACGCCGCTGGCGCTGAGCTGGCAGCGTGATTTCATGGCGCATTGATCCGTCGGCAGGAAATGTGATCGAGGCTCTGAAGCGCTGATCAGCTAAACGTAAAGAGAACTCGAACCGAACGGTTCGGTTCTGTTGACGGAGCGTATAGGAGGCGGTGAACGCCGGCTCACAGAATGTTCGCGCCGAAAATCACCAATGACCGCATAACCCATTGAAAAGAAAGAATAACATCGTAGCTAAAGGAGCCGCATGTCGAATTTCAAGCGGCCAATTTGGCGCACCCGTACAAAATTTTCGTGATTGGAAACGACAGGCTTGCCGACCCATCTCGGGGTTCCGAGCGACGCGAATTCCTCCCAAGGCACGCCACGTGACGGACAGAACAAAGAAATACCGGAGTACCTGAAATGACCAAGATCGCTCTTACCGCCGCGGCCGTCCTTGTAGCCACCGGCACCGCTTTTGCCGGCAGCGACCATTATGGCTCGGACAATGTCAACCAGCCGGCCGCTCCTGCTGCCAACGTCGACAACACCTTGACCGGCTCGATCCGCAAGCCGGTCGCTTCCGAGCATACCGGTACCAAGGCGACTTCCGAGTCGGTGGCGCCTGAATCCGGCCAAGGCATCTGGGGCCGCTGATTATTACAGCCCCGCAACACAAAGAGCGGCGGGCTTGGCCCGCTTGGTTTCGCCTGTCAACGGGGTGCGCGCCGGATAGCATCCTGCGCCGATCGAATACTTTAATTTGCAGGTTTCATCTGTAGCCATGATCTCGGTTACTGAAATCGTCCAGCAACATGCACGTCGGAAAAAGCCGATGCGTATTCGTCGGCGCGGGCAGCGCTCTCATCTCGAATGCGTCGAAAGCAACGACAACTCACGAATGACCAGTACACTGGAGTACCTGAAATGACCAAGATTGCTCTTACCGTCGCCACCATCGTCCTCATCGCCACGGGCAGCGCCTTTGCCGGCAGCGATCACTATGGTTCGGACGGCGTCAACCAGCCGGCCGTGGCTGTTGCCAACGCGCCTGTCGGCACTATCGACAGCGGGTTTACCGGTTCCATCCGCAAGCCGCTGACGGCTGAACACTACGCCGTCGACACCGAGGCGACGACCCGCTTCGGCAGGGATCAACCCGTAGTGCCCCAATCTGGCCGGGGCAACTGGGGCCGATAGGTCCTCAAACTCCGGAGCACAAAGAGCGGCGGGCCTGGCC
>NZ_SUEG01000047.1:0-26723 GCF_005063415.1 Mesorhizobium sp. | reverse complement strand
CCCGCCGCTCTTGTTTGTGCGAAGCTCGGTCGGTCGAAAGGATCGGCGATCCTTCCCCCGGCCTGTTGGTAAATCCCTAGCGAAGATCCTTCGGCCAAATGCAGTGCGTCAGCCGGGCGCTGCCGAAGCTGAGACCGGCCCAATCGCCGTCGATGTCGAAACGGGCCAGGGCCGCGGTCGGGAATTTTTCCGCCAGCTTCTTCAGCGCTGCTTCGTTCGATCCAGCCCCGGCAAGCCCGCGCGCGAACTCCTCCAACCCGGGATTGTGGCCAAGCACCAGCAGCGTTCCGGTCCCCGCCTTTACTTGCCGAACCTTGGCGAGGATGTCCGCCGCCGCTGCCTCGTAGAGCGCCTGGGCAAATTTGGCCTGCACCTTCGCCGGCAATTCCGCCGAGACCAGCCGCCATGTGTCGCGGGTGCGCAGCGCCGGCGATACCAGCGCCAGCTCCGGCAGCCAGCCGCGCCGCGCCAGTTCGCGTCCGACCAGCGGCGCTGCCTTCAGCCCTCGCGCGGACAGCGGCCGGTCGAAGTCGATGAGGCCGGGATCGTCCCAACTCGACTTGGCGTGACGCAGGAGCAGCAGTTGCTTCATGGATTCAATTCAAATCCAAGGGATGTCGGGCTGAAAGTCTTTCCCATATCCGCCGCCATGTCTTGCACCCGTGACGGTATCAAAACTCGCCCAAAGCGCACCAAAGATGAACATGCCTACACGCCGTTCATCTTTATCCCATCTGACCGAAATGTCTGCTTCAGTAATGGCCCAATCGCCCGATCGAACGTGAATTGCCCCGACGACGGGACCTACTCGCCCGTCCTCGATCCGACAGAGATAAAAATATGCCGTGGCACTTTTCGGATCGTCCGCCTCGTCGTACTCGAAGACGCCGGCCAGATCACGCTTTGTCCGGATCGCGCTGTCGAAAACGTCCATTGGTCTATCTCTGCCGACCCGACGATTTATTGGCTTTTTCTACGGACCCTTACGGCGTTATCCGCGCCAGGTGCTCGAGATCGGTCTCTTCGCGCAGCGGGTCGGGCGCGATCACCACCGACGTGGCGTTGTCGGCATCGTCGGCGAAGCGCGAAAACACCGTGCGGCCGCCTTCCATCCGCGCCTTGCCTTCGGCGACCAGCCCCAGCGCCAGCGGATAGAGCTGGTGCTCGGCCTTGAGCACGCGCGCGGCCAGCGCGTCCTCATTGTCGCCGACCATTACCGGCACGGCGGCCTGGGCGATGATCGGCCCGTCATCCATGTCGAGCGTGACGAAATGCACCGTGCAGCCATGGATGCGCATGCCCGCCCGGATGGCTCGCGCGTGCGTATCCAGCCCCTTGAAGGCAGGCAGCAGGGCAGGATGGATATTGACCATGCGGCCCTGCCATTTCTCGACGAAACGCGCGCCGAGGATGCGCATATAGCCGGCCAGCGCGACGATCTCGGCGCCGAAAGAGACAAGGGCCGCGTCGATCGCTCCGTCATGCGCTTCCTTGCTGGCATGGTCGGAGCGCGAAATCACCTTGATGGCGATGCCGCGCGCCCCGGCGATGCCGAGGCCGGCGGCATTGGCGCGATCTGAGATGACGCCGACGATCTCGGCCGGATACGCAGGGTTGCTCGCCGCCGCAATCAGCGCCGTCATGTTGGAGCCGCGCCCCGAAATAAGCACTACGGTGCGTTTTCTGGTCATAGCCCGATCGAGCCCCGATAGATGACGCCGGCATCGCGGCGCGGCACGATCTGGCCGATCGGGGTCACCGTCTCGCCGGCCTCCTGCAGAACTGCAGCGACCTGCGCCGCCTGGCCCGAGGCGACGACCAGGATCATGCCGATGCCGCAATTGAAGGTGCGCATCATCTCTTCCGGCGCGACGCCGCCGGTCTTGGCCAGCCACGAAAACACCGGCGGCACCTCGATGGCGCCGAGATCGAGCTCGGCCGAAAAATCCTTGGGCAGAACACGCGGGATGTTTTCGGGAAAGCCGCCGCCGGTGATATGGGCCAGCGCCTTGATGCCATGCGTGTTGCGGATCGCCTTGAGGATCGATTTGACGTAGATGCGGGTCGGCTCGAGCAGCGCCTCGGCCAGCGTCGCCTCGTCATTGAACGGCGCCGGATCGCCCCAGCCAAGGCCGCTTACCGCGACGATGCGGCGGACCAGCGAAAAGCCGTTCGAATGCAGGCCCGAGGAGGCGAGGCCGAGCAGCACATCGCCCTCGACGATGTCGTCGGTCGGCAGCAGCTGGCCGCGTTCGGCGGCACCGACGGCAAAGCCGGCCAGGTCGTAATCCTTGTCGTGATACATGCCGGGCATTTCCGCCGTCTCGCCGCCGATCAGCGCGCAGCCGGCCTGCCGGCAGCCCTCGGCGATGCCGCCGACGATCGAAGCACCCTGGTCGGGATCGAGCTTGCCGGTGGCGAAATAGTCGAGGAAGAACAGCGGCTCGGCGCCTTGGACGACGATGTCGTTGACGCACATGGCGACGAGGTCGATGCCGATCGTATCGTGCTTGCCGGCGTCGATGGCGATCTTCAGCTTGGTACCGACGCCGTCATTGGCGGCGACCAGCACCGGATCGGTGAAGCCGGCGGCCTTGAGGTCGAACAGGCCGCCGAAGCCGCCGATCTCGCCATCGGCGCCCGGCCGGCGGGTGGCGCGCACCAGCGGCTTGATCTTCTCGACCATGAGATTGCCGGCATCGATGTCGACGCCCGCTTCGGCATAGGTGAGCCCGTTCTTGCGCTTGCTCATTTCCGGCGCCTGCTCATCTGTTGCGCTTGCCTGTCGCTGGTTTCATTCGCTTGCGGGCTCTTCGCATGAACGGTTTTGCCCCGCAAGGCAAGCGCGCGATGATGGTGTTTTCAGTTGGATACCGGCGGAACCGGGCGCGATATACTCCAACAGTAAAAAGAAATCCCCGCCAGAATTGCGGCGAGGCCACCGACGGTGGCAAGAGACCTGATTTCGCCGTCGAAGGGCAGAATTCCATACGAGAAGCCGGCGGCGACCAAAGCCGCCGCTGCAGCCCACAGACCTGGATTTGCAACGACCGACCTCGCGAACAGGAATGCCATGACCGCAGCCGTCAGCCAAAGGGGCCAAGAGACGACCACGCCCACGGCCAGCTCAAGAGCGAAGGCCCACAGAAGATCTTGCGTCGCTATGTAGCGGTGCGGGGTTCCGAAAGATGCGAAAGCCAGCAGACTCTCTGTCAGTCCGGCCAGATAGCAAAGCGTGACTCGCCAAGCGATTGTGATTCTCTGCGCCATCGTCGTTCGGCAGTTGGGAATAAGCTATTGCTTTCCCGGGCTCTTCGCATGAACGGCCGCACCTCGCAAGAATGACGGCGGGATCAGACGGTCTTGGCTCGACAAAAGAGTGGACAGTCGCCCAAGCTGCCGCCCTTACCGACGCCCCTCTCGTTCCGCCAGAACCATGTCGACGCGGTCGAGTTGTGCCTTGGCGTAGCCGCTCAGCGCTATTCCGCTATTGTTCGTTCGAATCCAGTGCACAGCCTGCTTCACCCGCTCGTAGTGCCCAAGTTCGATTTCGCAGGCAATCAGCGCGAGGATCCGAACTGCGAAGGGCTGTGTGAATTCGTAAGGCTTGTCGAGCAACTCGCTATGTCCGGCGACGTAACTGGCGAGGTCCGGGTTCTGAGCCCTGATCCGTCGCGCCAGCTCGACATATTTCCCCAGCAACCTATCTATGCTCGTCTGGTCAAGGTGCTCGAAGTAACGAGCATAAGCTTTCAGCTCATTGTTAAATATCGTTTCAGGATGAAACTGCGACAGTCCGGGCCAGATCCATTTTTTGCCGTACAGCCTTTCAAGCAACGGCCTGACGGTAAGAAAATCCAGGTAAACGAGCATGTTCACATGAACATCGCCATAGCTCGCAGTAAAGGCCTCTTCGAGAATCAGGCTGATATCGTCGCTCCGGTCGACTTCGAAGACGCCTTTCCGGATGCGGCGAAAGCCATGTCCCGTCATGAACGTATCGAGATACTTACGCGCTTCGCCAACGGCCAAAGACAAGATTCCACTCCCTCTTTGTTGCGCCATGGTGCCTTGATGGTTGCCGAAGAGTCCAGCCACTACGCCGCTTGTTCCAAAACAGCTTCGCTACCAGTGCGCTCTCGACAAACCCGTGCACGGCCCAACTTTTGTCGCTTCTCACTTGCCGTGACCCTCCATCTCCATCATGTATCGACAAACAAGAGCGACGGGATAATGCGTTTGACCATCCCCAACATGATCACGATCATGCGCTTCGTGCTGGTGCCGGCCGTGGTGCTGGCCATGCTGCAGGAACGCTGGGACTGGGCCTTTGCCGGCTTCCTCATTGCCGGCATTTCCGACGGCGTCGACGGCTTCATCGCCCGCCATTTCAATCAGTTTTCCAGGCTCGGCGCCTATCTCGATCCGATGGCCGACAAGCTGCTTCTGGTCTCGGTTTTCGTAGTCCTGGGCTTCAGCGGCGAACTGCCGCTCTGGCTGGTCGTTACCATGGTGTCGCGCGACGCACTGATCATCTGCGCCGTGCTTTTGTCCACCGTCATGGCGCATCCCGTCGAGATGAAGCCGCTCCTGGTGTCGAAGGCCAACACCGCGATCCAGATCGTGCTGGCGGCCGTGGTGTTGGGCGAACTCGCCTTCGACATCCGTCTCGATCCGCTGAGACCGGCCCTCATATTGCTGTCCGGGGTCTTGACCGTGGCTTCGGCCGCGGCCTATCTCGTGGCTTGGCTGAGGCATATGAGCGGCTATGGCGAAGGCTCCACACCCGGCACCTGAACGCGGGGCACCTGAACACCGGGCACCTGAACACCGGGCACCTGACGAACGGTCCATCGACGCCGAGGCCGAAGCCGCGGCAGCGGAGGCTGCGGCATCGGCGTCGTTTCGCCGCCAGATCCGCTTCTGGCTGGTCAGCGCCATCATCCTCGCCGTCTTCCTCTATGTCTTCAGCGGCATCCTTCTACCCTTCGTCGCCGGCATGGTGCTCGCCTATTTCCTCGATCCCGTCGCCGACCGGCTGGAGCGTCTCGGCCTGTCCAGGCTGATGGCGACGGTGGTCATCCTCATCGCCTTCATCGTCGTCCTGGTGCTGGCCGTCGTCATCCTGGTTCCGGTGCTCGCCTCGCAGATGGCTGATTTCGCCAGTAAGCTGCCGGACTATCTGACTCGGCTGCAAGGCCTGATCACCAGCTTCGACCCGAAATGGCTGGAAGAGAAATTTGGCGTCGACGCCAACGGCCTGCGCGAAGGCTTGAACTCGCTGCTGACCTCCGGCTTCGGCCTCCTGACCACTGTCTTCACCTCGATCTGGAGCTCCGGCGTGGCGCTGGTCTCGGTCGTCAGCCTGTTCGTGGTGACGCCGGTCGTCGCCTTCTACATGCTGCTCGACTGGGACCGCATGGTGGCAATCGTCGACAGCTGGGTGCCGCGCGACTATGTCAAGACCGTCAGGACGATCGCCAGGGACATCAACACGGCGACCGCCGGCTTCGTGCGCGGCCAGGGCACGCTGTGCCTGGTGCTCGGAGCCATGTATGCCACCGGCCTGACGCTGACCGGACTGAATTTCGGCATCCTCATCGGCCTGTTCGCCGGGCTGATCTCGTTCATCCCGTATGTCGGCTCGCTGACCGGCCTGGTGCTCGCCGTCGGCGTCGCCTTCGTCCAGTTCTGGCCGGACTGGACCATGGTCGCGGCGGTTGCCGGCGTGTTCTTCGTCGGCCAGTTCATCGAGGGCAACATCCTGCAGCCCAGGCTGGTCGGCAAGAGCGTCGGCCTGCATCCGGTGTGGCTGATGTTTGCGCTGTTTGCCTTCGGCGCGCTGTTCGGCTTCGTCGGCCTGCTGATCGCCGTGCCGGCTTCCGCCGCCGTTGCCGTTCTGGTGCGTTTCGCCATCGCGCGCTACCTCGAATCGCCCCTCTACAAGGGCCATTCCGACGAGCCGGTGCCGCCGCTGCAGGTGCGGCGCCGCGGGGGCGCGCGCGGTTGAGCCAGATGCCGGACAAGATCGATCCGCCGCGTCAATTGCCGCTCGATCTAGGTCACGGTACCGGCTATTCGCGCGACGAGCTCGTCGTCTCCAGCACGAATAGCCAGGCGGCTGCGCTTGTCGACCGCTGGCCGGACTGGCCGTCGCCGGTCGTTGTGCTGGCCGGGCCGGCCGGCTCGGGGAAAACCCATCTGGCCTCGATCTGGCGGACCCGCGCCGGCGCCGTGAAAGTGGAGGCGGGCCGCATCGGCGACTGCATCGAAACCCTCGGCCCGCGCCCGGCCCTGATCGACGACGTCGATGCCGGCCCGGTCGACGAGCATGGCCTGTTCCACCTGATCAACGCGGTGCGCGGCGCCGGCTCGAGCTTGCTGTTGACGGCGCGGCGCTTCCCGTCCGCCTGGGGCGTCAGGCTGCCCGACCTGGCGTCGCGGCTCAAGGCCGCCGCGACCATTGAAATCCACGAACCCGACGATCTTCTGCTGGCTGGGGTTATCACAAAGCTGTTCGCCGACCGCCAGGTGGAGGTCGAGCCGCATGTCGTGCAATATCTGGTGCGCCGCATCGAGCGCTCGCTGGCCACTGCCATGCGCGTGGTCGAACGGCTCGACCGTACCGCGCTCGAGCGCAAGACGCCGATCACGCGGGCGCTCGCCGCCGAGACCGTCAGCGCCATGGACGAAGGGCAGGGCGAGTTCGAGATATAGCGGGATGATCTCGTTTGGCGGGTGTGCAAATCAAGTCGATCTTTTTGACAGTAGGTATTGGAATGAGCCCGATCGTCAGACGAATCGCACTGATATGGCTTGTCTCATCGCTGTTCTGGTCGGCGATCGTGGTCCAAGAGATGTTCGATTACGCGGACTTGATGCTCAGGACTTACGGCGAGGAGCCTGCTCATAGCACTTGGCTCAGGCAAGCCTTTTCGGAGTTTTGGCCAGCTATTCCCTGGGGCTCGGCCGTGATCCTGGTCGTGGAAGTCGGAGGCGCATTGCTGCTGATTTCAGGAATTCGACTGATCCGGCACATCAGGCAAAAAGCCTCGGCGTGAACATCAGGGAGCTCACTCCCGTCTGTGTCCCATTTCGAGAAGAAAGACTGGCATCCGTCTTGCAACAAAGAGCTTGCCGGCTAATCCCGGTCCTGATTGCGTATCAAATCAGGTAGTAGGCTCGCCGGGAGATGGGTGGTTGGGGTTCTCTTCCCGGCGAGCTTGCCGTTTGGCAGCATGATCGATAGCGCCGTTGCGCGGCGGCCAGGTCTCAACTTTCACCTCCTGCAATCGCGGCTCGTTCCACGCCAAAGCGCTTGCGATAGTCGCCGGGCACCAAGCCGGTTATCCTGGCAAACACTTTGCGGAAGGAGCCGGGATCGTCATAGCCGACCTCCCAGGCGATCTGGTCGATCGACCGTATCGTGGTTTCCAGCATCTCGCGCGCCTTGCCGACTCGCAGGTGCTGGCAATATTCCGTCGGCCGCAGGCCAGTGGCATTGCGGAACCTGCGCAGGAAAGTCCGCTCCTCCAGCCCGGCATGCTCGGCCATGGCGCCGAGCGTCACGTCGCGCGCGCCGTTCGCCTGAAGCCAATGCTGCACCTTGAGGATCGCTTCGTCGTCATGGGTCAGCCGCGGCGCAAACGGGCTGTAAAAACGTTGCTCGCGGCCCGGCGGGTCGACCAGCATGAAACGCGCCGTGTCCATCATGACGGCCGACCCGAGCACCCTGTCCACCAGCTTCAGGCCGAGGTCGGTCCAGGCCATGTAGCCGCCCGCGGTGATAATGTCGCCATCGTCGATGACCAGCCTGTCGGCGTCGAGCAGGATGTCTGGAAAGCGTAACGCCAGCGCGTCGCGATAGGCCCAGTGCGTCGTCGCCGCGCGACCGGACAACAGGCCGGTCTCGGCAAGCACGAAAGCGCCGGCACAGACCGAACCGAGCGTCGCCCCTGCCGCATGACGGTCCCTGAGCCAGCCGGCATAGGGCGCGGCTGCTTCCCGAGCGATCGGATCTCCCAAGGTCGGTGGGAGGATAACCATGGCTGGTTCATTGTCGGCGCCGGGGTCGCTGTCGAAGGTGCGGATTACGGTATGGCCCGCGTCCAATCGCCAATGGCTGACGCGAAGCCTCGCCGCCTCCGGCGACCGCTCTACAGCCAGCCGGTTTGCCAGCATGAAAAGATCGGTCAGGCCGAGCACGGCTGCTTCCTGCACGCCGGGATACAAGACAAGGCCGATTTCGATCAGATCACGCGCAGCCGTCATTTGTCAGTTTTGCCACGTTGAATGTCCGTTTTGCCAATGCTCACCCTGACCGCACTGTTATAATTTGTCTAGCTGAAGGGGGCTAAAAGCTTCCCTGTTACCTCCCAACTTTCCATCAAGGAGTAGGACGATGAGCACATTCACCACCCATGACGGCACCGAGATTTTCTATAAGGATTGGGGCAAGGGCCAGCCGATCGTGTTCCATCACGGCTGGCCGCTGAGCTCAGACGACTGGGACAACCAGATGCTGTTCTTCCTCGAAAAGGGGTATCGCGTCATCGCACACGACCGCCGCGGCCACGGCCGCTCGTCGCAGACCGCGACCGGCAACGAGATGGACACCTACGCCGCCGACGTCGCGGCGCTGGCCGCGCATCTCGATCTCAGGTATGCGATCCACATCGGCCATTCGACCGGTGGCGGCGAGGTGGCGCGTTACGTCGCGCTTTATGGCGGCGGCGGCCGTGTTGCCAAGGCGGTGCTGATCGGCGCCGTGCCGCCGATCATGGTCAAGACCGACAGCAACCCCGGCGGCTTGCCGATCGAAGTCTTCGACGGCTTTCGCGCGGCTCTGGCCGCTAACCGCGCCCAGTTCTACAGGGATGTGCCGGCCGGCCCGTTCTATGGCTTCAACCGCGACGGCGCCAAGGTCTCGCAAGGCGCCGTCGACAATTGGTGGCGCCAGGGCATGATGGGCGGAGCCAAGGCCCATTACGACTGCATCAAGGCATTCTCGGAGACCGATTTCACAGACGACCTCAAAAAGATCGAGGTTCCCGTCCTGATCATGCATGGCGACGACGACCAGATCGTACCGATCGCCGATTCCGCGCTGCTTGCGGCCAAGCTGGTGAAGCACGGCACGCTCAAGGTCTACAAGGGCCTGCCGCACGGCATGTGCACCACCCACCCGGAGATCATCAATCCGGATCTGCTGGCCTTCATCCAGGGCTGACGGCTTACATATCGGACGGGCAGCGCGGGCTCGTGCTGTCCGTCCGTCACTTAAGCATGACCGGCGACGGAGACACGCTCGAGCGTGATCCGCTTGCCCTGCCGACGAGATTTGCTTGATGAATGGTCGGAGTGGAGAGATTCGAACTCCCGACCCTCTGGTCCCAAACCAGATGCGCTACCAGGCTGCGCTACACTCCGAACGGTCTGTTGCCTAGTGATTTCGGCCCGCCAAAGCAAGCGTAAAAAGCCATCGGCCTTGCTGCCGGCGGCATTGCGCAGTAATGACGGGCTAGTGCATGGCCCGGGAACAGTAACCTGGTGTCGGGGTCGTGTGCTTGCAACCAGCAATGAGGTGGTCATGTCAGCCCGCATTTTCAGCCCAACCAAAACCGCGATGCAGTCCGGCAAGGCCAAGACCGGCTATTGGGTGCTGGAATTCGATCCTGAGCAGCGCAAGAAGATCGATCCGCTGATGGGCTACACCACGTCCGGCGACATGCGAAGCCAGATCAGGCTGACCTTCGACACAAGAGAAGAGGCGGTCGCCTATGCCGAGAAGGAAGGACTGGCTTTCCGCGTCGAGGAGCCGAAGGAAATCAAGCGCCGCCAGATTTCCTATGCGGAGAATTTCCGCTATGACCGCAGGACGCCCTGGACGCATTGATCCCATACCGGCCCTGCCGGCACAATCCGCCGGTCATGCGGCCGGCCAGCGGTCCCGTAGCTCAGCTGGATAGAGCACCGGCCTTCTAAGCCGATGGTCACAGGTTCGAATCCTGTCGGGATCGCCAATATTTCAGGGTCCATTCCGGACAGGTTCACTCGCCAGTCGCGAACAGGATTTCCGAAACATGACAGCGATGGGCGCGGCGGCATTGCTGATCCTGGTCCTGACCTATGCCGGCGTCGCCGTCGGCAGGATACCCGGGCTGCGCCTCGACCGGGCTGGCATCGCGCTGCTCGGCGGTGCGGCGATGATCGCCATCGGCGCGCTCGACATGGAAGACGCCTACCGCGCCATCAGCTTCGACACCATCACGCTTCTGCTCGGCATGATGATCGTCGTGGCGCATCTGAAAGTGTCGGGCGCCTTTCGCGCGCTCGGCGGGTTCGCCATCGAGCATGCGCATGCGCCGTTCATGCTGCTGGTGATGGTGACGCTGTTGACCGGCGTCCTGTCGGCATTCCTGGTCAACGACGCCATCTGCCTGGTCATGGCGCCGATCGTCGTCCATGTCACCCGCGTCATCAACCGCAACCCGGTTCCCTACCTGATCGCCACCGCCACGGCCTCGAATTGCGGCAGCGTCGCCACCATCACCGGCAATCCGCAAAACATGGTCATCGGCGCCCTGTCGGGGATTTCCTATCCGGCCTTCTCGGCGGCGCTTGCGCCGGTCGCGGCGTTCGGCCTCGTCGCCGTCATCGTCATCATCCGCATCGTCTACCGCGCCGAATTCTCGCGCAAGGCCGAGCTCAGCCCCGAAGTCTATCGCGGCCGCATGCTGCCGGGACAGGTGCTCAAGGCGGTGGTCGTCTGTATCGGTTTGGCGATCGCCTTCTTTGCCGGCGTCCCCGTAGCCAAGGCGGCGCTGATCGGCGGCGCGATTCTGTTGCTGACCCGTGCCATCAAGCCTGAGCGGATCTATCGCGAGATCGATGGGCCGCTGCTGTTCATGTTCGCCGGGCTTTTCATCGTCGTCGCCGGGGCGGAGAAGACGCTGCTTACGCCCGACATCGTCGCTTCGGCAAAAGACCTCGGGCTGAATGATGTCTGGCGACTGTCCGGCTTCACCGCAGTGCTGTCCAACATCATGAGCAATGTTCCGGCCGTGCTGGCGCTGAAGCCGTTCGTGCCCGGACTGGAAAACCCCGAGCGGGCCTGGCTGGTCGTCGCCATGAGCTCGACGCTGGCCGGCAATTTCACGCTGCTCGGCTCGGTCGCCAATCTGATCGTTGCCGAGCACGCGCGGGTCTCCGGCAAACCGCTGGGCTTCATCGCCTTCTTCAAGGTCGGCCTGCCGTTGACGCTGGTCACGCTTCTTGTAGGGACGGCATGGCTGGCGGCCTAAAAGCGCGTCGCATTCGACCGGCCGCATGCGAGGCGCTTTAGGTTCTTTTTTATGCATGTCGTTATCGCAAAACCGCTGCACACTTTTGCGCGACATGCATTAGCCAGTCAGGGCGATGTCACCGTGAGATGGCCTTTCATGTTGGGATGGAAGCGGCAGAAATAATCGACCGACACCGCCTTCTTCACCGTCAGGCTCGCCGCCTTCTTCGGCGGGATCATCACTTCCCAGCCGCCGTCGACGGTTGCCGTGTGGGCGAACACGTCCTTGTTCACCCACTTGATCGTGTCGCCGACCTTCGCCTCGATCTTTGCCGGCGAAAACACAAGCTTGTCGATCGTCACCTCGATGGTTTCGGCCTTGGCCGGTGCGGCGCCCATGGTCAGCGCCAGCGCAACCCACAGATGCCGCCTCGACACCATTGGCCCAATCCTCACTTCAGCATGCCGGCGACGTGTTCGGCGTGCTGTTCGTGGCCCTGGAATATTTTCAGGCCGGTTTCCAGCAGGCTCTTCAGCTCGGCATTGCTGGCCGACGGGATCAGCAGCGTTTCGAGCGCGCCGTTGACCTGCTTGTGGTAGGCCACTTCGCTGGCGACATAGGCCTTGTCGAACGCCGCACCCTTGAACTTGGCAAGCTTCGCACGTTCCTCGGCCGCCGCCTTGGTCAGCGCCTTGCTGGTCGGATTGTCCTCAGGCGTGACCTTGAGCTTTTTGACCAGGTCGAGAGCCTGTTTGTTGACCGCCTCGTGATCTCGCACCATGTCCTTGGCGAAATCCACGACCTCTTTGTTCTTCGATTTCTTCAGCGCCTGCTTGGCCGCCTCGACGTCAAGCACGCCCGCCGTGTAGGCGATATGTGCGATCTGCGGATCGGTCGGTTTGTCGGCAGCTTGCGACAAAGGTGCTGCGCTAAGCAGGAAAACTGCGGCCAGTGCCGCGGTCGATCGAATAAACATGATGCTCTCCTTCGCCCCGACGCGGAATTTGCATCGGGCTTCGTTTTCAGTGACGCTCATTGGATGCAGGTCGGCGGCAAACGTTCCCCCGAAAATCGGCGCGACCTATCCGGAAAGACCAAGCCGCTGCATCACGGCATTGGTCAGCCGTTCGCAGCGCCGGCCCGCGAACGGAAAGGCGTCGAGCAGCACTGGGCCGATCTGGTCGTCCAGCGCCTTGCGCACCAGCGCACGGGCGCGGTGAAGCCGGGTCTTGATGGTTTCTGGTCGCACGCCAAGCAGTTCGGCGGTCTCCTCTATGCTCAGTCCCTCGATGACTCGCGCCACGAACACCATCCGGTAGATATCGGGAAGACTGTCGGTTGCCCGTTCGACAAGCTCAAGGATCTGCCGTTGCGCCATCGTCCGCTCCGGATCGTCGCTCGGGTTGAGGGGAAACCGGATGATTTCGGCTTGCGGGTTTTCAGGCATCGCTACCATTCGCCGCCTTTTGCGCAAGCGGCCGAGCGCTTCGTTGATGACGATACGCGACAGCCACGTGGCGAGCGAGGCATCGCCGCGAAAGGCCTCGAGATGGGCAAAGGCGCTGACATAGGCCTCCTGGACGATGTCCTCGGCCTCGCTGTCGTTACGCACGACGCCGCGGGCGATGCGGTAGAGCCTTTGGTTGTGCGTCTTGATAATGGTACGGAATGCATCGCCATCACGTGCCAGCGCGCGGCCGACAAGCTGCATGTCGCCGGAAGCGGCGGGCGTTGCCGTCAACGCAGCAGGCATGGCCGATCTCCTGATAGGCTTCTCATCGCGACATTGGATGCATCGCCCGGCAAAAGGTTCCCGACGAATCCGCCGGCCAGCCTCGATCCGTATCAAGCGCCGGCAGAGGCTATTCTACTGCTTCCACCACAGCGGCGTCTCTATTTTGTAGACGCCCGGTTCATCGGCTGGTCGGTCGCCATGACATCGCTCAGGATCGCAATTTTTCCAGGCTGTTACGCCGATTTCCTGGCTCAGCCTGGAAAGGTGCTGGCTCAGGCCTCTGCGGCAGCCGCCAGCCCGCGCGCCAAGTCGGCCTTCAAATCCTCGACATCCTCGAGCCCGATCTGCAGTCGCACCAGCGGCCCGTCATACGGGCCCTTGGCGACGGTACGGTCGCCCAGGAATACCGGCACGGCAAGGCTCTCATAGCCGCCCCACGAATAGCCGAGGCCGAAAAACTTCAACGCGTCGAGGAAGGCGTGCTGCTGCTTCTGTCCGCCGCCTGCAAGAACGATAGAGAAGATGCCGCTCGATCCGCAAAAATCGCGCTTCCACAAAGCGTGGTCGGGATGGCTGGGCAGCCCCGGATGCAGCACCTGCGCTACGCCCGGCTGACCCTCCAGCCAGCCGGCGAGAGCAAGCGCGCTCTTTTGATGGCGCTCCAGCCGCACGCCCATTGTGCGCAGGCCGCGCAGCACCTGGTAGACGTCATCCGGCCCGGCGCAGCAGCCCATCGTGTTGAACGTCTCGCAAAGCTGATTCCAGCAGGCTGCGTTGGCCGAGACCGTGCCGAGCAGCACGTCGGAATGGCCGGCCGGGTATTTGGTCGCCGCATGGATCGAGATGTCGACGCCATGATCGAGGGGGCGGAAGTAGAGCGGCGTCGCCCAGGTGTTGTCCATCATGACGATGGCGCCGGCGGCATGTGCTGCCGTGGCGATGGCCGGTATGTCCTGCACCTCGAAAGTGTTGGAAGCCGGCGATTCGGTGAACACCACCCTGGTGTTGGGCTTGATCAGCGCCGCGATGCCGGCCCCGATGCGCGGTTCGTAATACTCGACCTCGATGCCCAGCCGCTTCAGCATCGTGTCGGCGAAGTTGCGGGTCGGATGATAGACGGAATCGACGATCAACAGATGATCGCCGGCCGACAGGAAGGCGAGCAGCGGCAGCGTCACCGCCGCCAGGCCGGACGGCACCGCGACCGTGCCTGCCGAACCTTCCAGCGCATCGATCGCGCTGTTCAGCGCATCGGTGGTCGGCGTGCCGCGCGTTCCATAGGTGTATTTCTGGCTGCGTGAAGCCATCGCCGCCGCATTGGGATAAAGCACGGTCGAGGCATGCACCACCGGCGGATTGACGAAGCCGAAATAGTCATGCGGGTTGTTGCCGGAATGGGCGAGCCGCGTGTTGATGCCCATCTCGCTGCCGTCTTTTGCCATTGCTTTTCGTCCCATGGGTAGGTCGTTAGCCATAGTGCGGCGGCATTGGCCGCGCAACCGCACCGCACTCGCCAGGCCAAGGTCTTGAATATGCCAATTCAGCAGTGCGCCGTAGATCCTCTGGGCGGCTGCCAGGTGCGCTTGGCAAGTCACGGTCGGACTTTGCCGGCTTTATTGGCGCGCTGACCAATTTGCGAGCGCGTTTGTCTGCAATTTCAGGCATTTCGGGCGGTTGGTTTTCAAAGTCTTTCGGATTTGGTCATTTCCCTTGACCTCACAGGAATAATCGCCTTCGATGTTGTTCGTGAATGGGAGGCAGCGCGTCGGTTACGATGCGGGATTCCGGTAATGGGCCGGGATACATAGCTGCGTTCACACGGGAAAAAGTCAGGTTCGCCTGGAAAAAACAGAAAAGGGTCTGTGGGTCATGAAACACATTGCAATCGGCGTTTTGGGCGCCGCCGCGTTTGGGTTCGCGGCTTCGGCGGCTTCGGCGGCCACGCTCGACGATGTCAAGGCGAAGGGCTTCATCCAATGCGGCGTCTCGACCGGTCTGGCCGGCTTCTCGGCGCCGGACGACAAGGGTGAGTGGCAAGGCATCGACGCGGACTTCTGTCGCGCTGTGGCGGCCGCCGTGTTCGGCGATGGCACCAAAGTGAAGTTTACGCCGCTCAGCGCCAAGGAGCGGTTTACCGCTCTGCAGTCGGGTGAGATCGACATCCTGTCGCGCAACACCACCTGGACCATCAATCGCGACACCGCACTCGGCCTGAACTTCGTCGGCACGACTTATTATGACGGCCAGGGCTTCATGATCAACGCCAAGAAGCTTCCGGGCGTGAACTCGGCGCTGCAGCTTTCGGGCGCGGCGGTCTGCGTGCAGAGCGGCACCACGACCGAGCTCAACCTTGCCGACTATTTCAAGTCGAACAAGATGGAGTACAACCCGGTCGTCTTCGAAAAGCTGGAAGAGGTCAACGCCGCCTATGACGCCGGCCGCTGCGACGTCTACACCACCGACCAGTCGGGCCTCTATGGCATCCGCCTGACGCTCGGTGCGCCGGCCGACCACGTCGTGTTGCCCGAGATCATCTCCAAGGAACCGCTTGGGCCGGCCGTGCGCCAAGGCGACGACCAGTGGTACCACATCGTCAAGTGGACCTATTTCGCATTGCTCGACGCCGAGGAACTCGGCATCACCAAGGCCAATGTCGACGAGATGAAGAACTCGGACAGTCCCGAGATCAAGCGCGTGCTCGGCCAGGAAGCCGACACCAAGATCGGCACCGATCTCGGCGTCTCTAACGACTGGGTCGTCAATATCGTCAAGGCCGTCGGCAATTACGGCGAGATGTTCGAGCGCAATGTCGGCTCGGGCAGCCCGCTGAAGATCGCGCGCGGCATCAACGCGCTGTGGACCAAGGGTGGTCTGCAATACGCTCCGCCGATCCGCTGATCGAAAATAGATCCGGAAGGCAGATCGTCTGCCTTCCGGTCTCTCTTTCCAGGGGACTGTCGAATGGCATCGCAGGAAGTTCTTCGCGAGGAGCCAAGCCGCGGTTCCTTCATCAATGATCCTCGCGTCCGCGGTATATTCTTTCAAGCGCTGGTCCTCGTCCTGCTGGTGGCGGGAGTCTGGTGGGTTACCCACAACGTCATCGTCAATCTGGCGCGCTTGCACATCGCCTCCGGCTTCGGCTTTCTCAAGGGCCGCGCCGGTTTCGACATCAGCGAAAGCGCCATCGCTTATTCGTCGGATTCGACTTATTTCCGAGCCATCCTGGTTGGCTTCATCAACACCGTGATCGTGGCCGTCGTCGGCATCATCACCGCCACCATCATCGGTTTCATCGTCGGCATCGGCCGACTGTCGCGTAACTGGCTGATCAGGAAGATCTGCACTGTCTATGTCGAGATCTTTCGCAACATCCCGCCGCTGCTGGTCATCTTCTTCTGGTATTCCGGCGTGCTTGCGGTGCTGCCGCCGCCGCGCGAGAGCATCAATTTGCCGTTCGGCTCCTTTCTGAACCAGCGCGGCTTCTATTTTCCGCGCGCTATCTGGGGTGAGGGCTCCTGGCTGATCCTGGTCGCTCTGCTCCTCGGCATCGCTATGGCCTGGTTCGTCGCCCGCAAGGCGCGACAGCGGCAGATGGCGACGGGTCAGCCATTCCCGGTGCTCTGGACATCCATAGCCTTGATCGTCGGCCTGCCGTTGCTGGCTTACGCGCTGAGCGGCTTTCCGCTGAGCTTTGAATTTCCAAAGCAGTCGACCTTCAACCTCGTCGGTGGCTTTCAGGTCAGGCCGGAGTTCCTGTCGCTCTATCTGGCGCTGTCCTGCTATACGGCCGCCTTCATCGCCGAGATCGTGCGCGCCGGCATCAGGGGCGTCAGCACGGGCCAGACTGAGGCGGCCGCGGCACTCGGGCTGCGCTCGGGATCGATCCTCAGGCTTGTCGTCGTGCCGCAGGCGATGCGCATCGTTATTCCGCCGCTGACCAGCCAGTATCTGAACTTGACCAAGAACTCTTCGCTCGCCATCGCCATCGGCTACCCCGACCTGACGGCGACCGCTGGCACTGTCTTGAACCAGACCGGGCAGGCGGTCGAAGGCGTGGTGATCATGATGGCTGTCTATCTCGCGCTCAGCCTGATCACGTCGGCGATCATGAACGTCGTCAATGCCAGGATGGCGCTGGTGGAGAGGTAGGGCCATGCAGGAACACGACATGTCCTGGGTGCGGACGGAGATGACGCTGGCGCAGCCGGCGCCGTCGAGCGAGCGTGGCCTCACCGCCTGGATCCGCAAGAACCTGATTGCCACCACGGGCGACGCCATCCTCACCATCGTCGGCATCGCGCTGGTCGCTATGATCCTGCCGCAAATCGTCAATTGGGCCTTCATCAACGCCCAGTGGATCGGACCGGACCGCTCGGTCTGCGCCACCGTGGCGCAAGGCGGCATCCAGCCGGATGGCTGGACCGGTGCTTGCTGGGCATTCGTCAACGCCAAGTTCGGCCAGTTCATGTTCGGCACCTATCCTGTCGAGGAGCGTTGGCGGCCGATCGTGGTGGCCATCCTGTTCGTGGCACTGCTGGTGCCTTTGCTCATCCCGCGCGTACCGCGCAAAGGGCTGAACGCCATTCTTCTCTTCCTGGCGCTGCCGGTCGTCGCCTTCGTTCTGCTGGTCGGCGGCATGTTCGGCCTGCCGCATGTCGAGACGTCGCGTTGGGGTGGGCTGCTGGTGACGCTCAGCCTGTCCTTCGTCGGCATTGCCGTGTCGCTGCCGATCGGCATCGTGCTGGCGCTCGGCCGGCGCTCGAACATGCCGATCGTCAAGCTGCTGTGCGTGATCTTCATCGAGACGGTACGCGGCATCCCGCTGATTACGGTGCTGTTCTTTGCCAGCGTGATGCTGCCGCTGTTCCTGCCGGCCGGCGTCAGCTTCGACAAGTTCCTGCGCGCGCTGATCGGCGTGTCGCTGTTTGCCGCCGCCTACATGGCCGAAGTGGTGCGCGGCGGCCTGCAGGCGATCCCCAAAGGCCAGTATGAGGGCGCCGATTCGCTCGGCCTCAGCTACTGGCAGAAGATGGGTCTGGTCGTCATGCCGCAGGCGCTGAAGCTGGTCATTCCCGGCATCGTCAACACCTTCATCGGCATGTTCAAGGACACCAGCCTGGTCATCGTCATCTCGATGTTCGACCTGCTCGGCATCGTCAAACAGAACTTCTCCGACGCCAACTGGGCGACGCCGCAGACGGCCAGATCCGGCCTGGTGTTCGCGGCCTTCATCTTCTGGCTGTTCTGCTTCGGCATGTCGCGCTATTCAATGTACACGGAACGCCGTCTCGACACCGGCCACAAACGCTAAAAAGGGGACCTTGTCATGGTCATAGAAAACGCCGTCAGCGCGGAAGAGATCAAGGTCAATGCCGCCAAGATGCACATTTCCACCACCGATGTCGCCATCGACATCATTGCCATGCACAAATGGTACGGCGAATTCCATGTGCTGAAGGACATCAATCTAAAGGTGATGCGCGGCGAGCGCATCGTCATCTGCGGCCCGTCTGGCTCCGGCAAATCGACGATGATCCGCTGCATCAACCGGCTGGAGGAACACCAGAAGGGCAAGATCATAGTCGACGGCAAGGAACTGACCAACGATCTGAAGAAGATCGACGAGGTGCGCCGCGAGGTCGGCATGGTGTTCCAGCACTTCAACCTGTTCCCGCATCTGACCATTCTGGAAAATTGCACACTGGCGCCGATCTGGGTGCGTAAGATGCCGCGGAAGCAGGCCGAGGAAATCGCCATGCATTTCCTCACGCGCGTCAAGATCCCGGAACAGGCCAACAAATATCCCGGTCAGCTTTCCGGCGGCCAGCAACAGCGCGTGGCGATCGCCCGCTCGCTGTGCATGAACCCGCGCATCATGCTGTTCGACGAGCCGACCTCGGCGCTCGACCCGGAAATGATCAAGGAAGTGCTGGAGACGATGGTCGGGCTGGCCGAGGAGGGCATGACCATGCTCTGCGTCACCCACGAGATGGGCTTTGCGCGCAAAGTCGCCAACCGGGTGATCTTCATGGACCAAGGCCAGATCGTCGAGCAGAACACGCCGGCCGAGTTCTTCGACCACCCGCGCCATGAGCGCACGAAACTGTTCCTGTCGCAGATCCTGCACTGATCTGTACGCCGCTTCGGGATAAGACCGGCGGATCAGCCTCTCTGTCTTGCTCGGGCCTTAGGCGTATTCGACGAGCGGTGATGCTCAGGAGGATCTGCCCTTTGGTCGATGGCGAGCATCGGCAATTATCTTAGCACCCACAATCCTCCTGCGACGATCACCGCATATCGTGCAGCCTTGCCCAATGCGACAAGCATCACGAATATGCCGAGATGCATGCGGGCTGCGCCTGCCGCGACGGTGAAGGCGTCCCCGACGACCGGCAGCCAGGCGAATAGGAGCAGCCACGCGCCAAAGCGGCGAAAGCTCCGGCTCGCCCGCTGGTATCGTTCACGGGTGATGGGAAACCATCGCCTAGATTGAAGCGTATCGATGCCACGCCCCAGCATCCAGTTCACCACCGAGCCGAGCGTGTTGCCGATTGTGGCGACCGCAAGCAGTAGCACCGGATCGCCACGGCCGCCGGCGATCAAGCCGGCGAGCACAACTTCCGACGAGACCGGCAAGATGGTTGCGGCGAGGAATGCGCTGGTGAACAGGCGCCATAGATTGCCAGTGCAGCCACGTCGAGTGACCGGCTATGCCTGCACGTCGATGACGCCCATCATGCCAAGCTGCTCGTGCTCCAGGATGTGGCAATGATACATCCTCCGCCCGGGGCGATCCTGGCGCAGCAAAAGCCGCACCGTTTCGCCGCGCGCCACGTTGACCGTGTCCTTCCAGGCGAGATAGGCCGGTTTCGAGACCTGCCCACCACGTTCGTGCTCGACCACCTGGAACTGCGTCCCGTGAACATGGAACGGATGGTCCATGTCGGCCTTGTTGACGATTTCCCAGAGCTCGACCTGTCCTGTTTTCGACACCACGTCGATGCGGCCCATGTCGAACGCCGCGCCGTTGATCAGGAAGCCCATCTGCATATCCGTCGCGCTCATCGTCATCGTTTCGGTGAACACGAAACGCCGGCTGACGGCAGGGGTGCCAAGTTGCGCAATTGGTCGAAGCTTTTCCGGCAGCGGAGGAAACGCCTCTGCAGGCGTGTCCGAAACATTGACCGTAAGCAATGTCAGGCCTGCATCGGCGGGGCGGCCTGCGCCCATCCAGCCGCGATCGTAGTCGAGCGTGTTCAGGGTGACGGTTCCGCGCTTCTCAAACGAGACGATCAGTTCAAGGCGTTCCGCCGGGCTGAGCAGGACATCGTTGGCTGCCACCGGCGCGTCCAGCAGACCGCCATCGGTGCCGATGATCGTCATGGGTGCGCCGTCGAAGGAGAGCCGCAAAAAGCGCGCGTTGGTCGCGTTGTAGAACCGAAATCGCCGCTTTGTTCCAAACGGGACCGATAGCGCGGGATTTTTCTGTCCGTTGACCAGCACGTGATCGCCGACGCGCCCGTTCATCAAATCGACCATGGTGTTGTCCGGCATGGTGCCGTCGGCGGCAAGGCGAAGGTCTGTGAACACCAGCACAGTGTCGCCATACTCGGCCGGGATCGGGTCCGCCTTCGGCTTGACCACGAACGCGCCGGCAAGTCCGCGATAGACCTGCTCGGCCGTCTTGCCGTGCGGATGCGGATGATACCAGTACGATCCCGCGCTTCCTTCGGGCAGTTCGAAGTTGTAGGTGCGCTCCGTGCCCGTCGCAACGGGGTCCATCGGATTGCCATCCTGGTCAGCCGGAACCGGCATGCCATGCCAATGGATGGTGCTCGTCTCTTCAGGAATTTGGTTCGTGAATACAATCTCGACACGGTCGCCTTCAGTCACCTCGATCAATGGCCCCGGGCTCATGCCATTGTACCCAAGGATTGGCGTGTCGAGCCCTTCTGCAAAGCGAACTATAGCGGGTTCAGCCATGAGGTTTGCTCTGAACAGGCGGGGCGCATTGGCTTCATTGGCTAGCAGCGGCAACTCGCGCAACGCCTGGCCCTCAGGCAGCATGGCTGCGCTTTTTGGCGCCGCGCCCATGTCGTGGCCCGCGTGCCCCATATCCATGCCGGGCATCTCGTCCATCTTCATCTGGGCGATGGCGCGCGGACTCGTGATAACCGTGGCAAGACCTGCGGCCAGAAAACTGCGTCGATCCATGTGTTGTCTCCGAGATTAAGGTCGAGCGCGTCGGCACGCGGTGTAACTCAGGTGGCACGCTCCGTAGCCAGATTGACACTAGCCTCGGTCACGTCATGCCACCGTCTTCAGCACCTTTTCAAGCGGGCGACACAGGAGGCGGAGGTCATGCCCTCGATCCCAATCTGAATCGCGGGAGCGGAAACAGGCTCGGCTGGGATTCAAGGAGTGACGGCAGTCATGGGCTTGCAACTCCAACCGGGCAGTTGCCACACGACATAAAGGTTCCCATCACGGGAAGGTCAAGAGGCAAATTTTCGATGTGCTGCCTCGGTACGGCGGCGATGATTTGAGCTGGCTCAAAAGCCCTTGACCTTCCTGTGATGGGAAGCCTCATAACGACCCCACTTGCCGGCGCGGATCATAAGCTCGCCGGCCGCGTTTGTTGCCATTAGGAGTTGTATAACAAGCCGCGTGGGCGCGTGCGGCGGCAGGTCAAGGGTTCATCCTGATGCTCATCCAACCGATCGATTATTTCCTCGTCGTCTGGTTCGCGCTGGCGCTGGCTTCGACGCTTTATGTCGGCTTCGACCAATATCGCAACAATCCCGAGCCGGTGGTAATGAAATGGGGCTTCATCCTGGTCACCCTCTATATGGGTCCGCTCGGCTTGCTGCTCTACGTGCTCGCCGACAAGGAGCCTCGGCCGGGCGAGCATGAGGTGTTCACCGGGCCGCTGTGGAAGCAGGGCGTCGGCTCCACCATCCACTGCGTCGCTGGCGATGCCACCGGCATCATTCTTGCCGCCGCCACCACGGCGGCGCTCGGCCTGCCGATGTGGATCGACCTGATTGTCGAATATCTCGCCGGCTTTGCCTTCGGCCTGTTCATCTTCCAGTCGCTTTTCATGAAATCGATGATGGGCGGCACCTATTGGGAGAACGTGCGCAAGAGCTTCCTGCCCGAATTCATCTCGATGAACTTCATGATGGCCGGCATGGCGCCGGTCATGAGTTTTCTGATGATGGGCCGCGACATGCGCGCGATGGAACCGACGGAGCTTTTGTTCTGGGGCGTGATGTCGATTGGCGTCATCGCCGGTTTTGCGCTTGCCTATCCGGCCAATGTCTGGCTGGTCGCCCGGGGGCTGAAGCATGGGCTGATGACGCAGCGCGCGCAGGCAGCCGGCATCGATGCTCGGGAGCAGCCTGCCACGAGGCAACATGCGCAAATGCAAATGCAGCAGGCCGACGCCAGTGCACATCGCGGGCAGCGCCACGATATGGCTTCCCACAAAGGCAAAGGCGGCGGCCATCACATGGAGACAGATGCCACGACGCCGCAGGTCGCTGCCCTAGGTGCCGTCTCCCTGCTGGCGCTCGCCATCGGCATGATCGCGCCGGCGAACTGGCTGAACCTGACGCTGTCGGCACGCGACGTCGGCGGGGTGATCATGCCGCAAGGCATGATCATGGATCGCGACACGCCGGCCGATACGATGCGCGATATGGCTGCCACTGATCCGCGCCTCGTGGCCGCCTCTTATGGTCTGACGGCAAAGGGTGACCAGGACCTGCCGTTTCGGATGGAGAACGGCATCAAGGTGTTCGAGCTCAGGCCTTCGGTGGTCCGCTGGCAGATCCTGCCGGATGTTGCGGTCGACGCCTATGCCTATAATGGCCAGATTCCCGGCCCGCGAATTCACATTCGCCAGGGCGATCGGGTCAGGATCAACGTCACCAATGGCCTGCCTGAGGAAACGACGGTGCATTGGCATGGCTTGATCCTGCCGAACCAGATGGATGGGCCGGCCGAGATCACGCAGGCGCCGATCGAGCCCGGGCAATCCTATTCATACGAATTCACCGCAACCCAGCACGGAACCTATTTCTACCACCCCCATGCCAAGCCGGACCGGACCCAGGCGCTCGGCCTCTACGGTGCGCTGATCATCGATCCCGCCAATCCCGCCGATGAGGTCGCGGCCGACCATGATTACGTCATCGAGCTTCAGGAATGGCTGGTGCGGGAAGGGCTGACCTACCCGTCGATGCCGATGGACGGCGGCATGCCGAATTTCTTCACCATCAACGGCAAGGCCTATCCCTCGACCGAGACGATCCCGATGAAGGTCGGCGAGACGCTCAAGGTGCGGTTCATCGGCACCAACAACGGCTTCATCCATCCGATGCATGTCCATGGCGGACCGTTCGAGGTCGTTGCCCGCGACGGCGAGACGATCCCTGCCTCGGGTCGTTTCCTTGCCGATACGGTCAACGTCGGGCCGGGTCAGCGCTATGACGTGATCTGGAAGGCGCAGCGCCCGGGCAAATGGCTGATCCATTGCCACATCCCGCATCACACCACGAACAACAATGTCGAGGAGAAGGGCGGCGGCGGGCTGATGGTCGTCATCGATGTGACATGACCGGCGTCGCCTAGGCTCGTTCCAACGGCTGCACCGGTCCGGACGATATGCAGTGGCTGGGGCCAATTTTCTCTCAAGCCGAGGTTATCTGCCAGAGAGCGACGCCGGCAAGGGCGAGACCGGCGGCGCCCTCGATGGTCCGGGAGATGGTTTCGAACAGCCGTGGCTGGCGCGCGAAAAACTGTACAAGCCGTTCTCGAAACACGATCGACAACACGGCGACGCAGGACAGCGTCACCGCCACGCCGACCATCATGGTGATGGCAAACAGGACGCCCGCTGCCGGAACACCCCTGGAGATCGCGAAAGTCATCGCGAAAAGCGTCAGCGGGCATGGGATCAGGCCTGCCATGACGCCGACAGCCTCGCCCTCGTGCCTGTGGTGATGGCTGTGGCTCAAAGCGCGCCAGAGCATCCAGACGCCAATGAGGCCGAGCAGCCCGCGACTGATATGCTCCAGAAGCGGAGCGCGGCCGACGCTGCCCAATGCTATGGAGACAAGTGGCAGCGAGAAGGCCGCAATCAGAACGGCAATCGTCACATGGGTGAACGATAGCGTGATAGACACGAGCAGGCCGCGCGAAACCTTCGCATCCGAACCGGCAAGATAAGTCGCCAGGACGGCCTTGCTATGACCCGGCGTCAGCGCATGGGCAGCCCCGAACACGACGCCCATCGGCAGGAAGGCCATGAATGCCAGCCAATTGCCTCCGGCCGCAAGCAGCTTGATCTGTTCAGAGCGTCAGATAGATCGTGCGCTGAAATTCGACGAGCGTCTGGAACATCGGACGAGACTAGCAGAAAGTGCATGTGGCCGTGGTCATGCGTGTGCTCGTGAGGGCGCGGATGGTCGTTCTCTCCATGTTCGGTTGAAAACCGCACATTCGCCTCGGCCAGGGCTGGCATATGCTGGGACAGTTCGTCCTTCAGCGCTGCCGCGATCTTGTTCGCTTCCGACAGCGGCAGGGTTTCGTCCGCGGCAATTGCGATGTCGGCATGCAATCTATGACCGATCCAGCGCGCCTTGGCATCGACAATGCGTGCGCCCGGAACATGCTCGGCGGCATGTCGGATTTCATCCATCACACCGGGTTCGATTCCATCCAGCATGCGGGTCAGCACCGAGCGGGCCGATTGCCAGACGATACCGAAGATCGCAATCGTGATCAGCAGGCCGACGATCGGGTCGGCCAAGGAAAAGCCGAGCCAGACGCCGATGGCTCCGATGACCACGGCAAGGCTGGTAAGTCCGTCGGTGCGGGCGTGGTAGCCGTCGGCAATGAGCGCCGCGCTGTTGATTTCGCGGCCGACGCGGATACGGAACACGGCAACCGCCTCGTTGCCGAGGAAGCCGACAATGCCCGCCGCCGTCAGCCAGCCGAGATGGGTCACAACTTGTGGATTGATCAGTCTGTCGATGGCCTGGTAGGCGGCGACAACAGCGCTGAACAGGATGATGAGCACGATGATGATGCCGGCCAGATCCTCGACCCGGCCCAAGCCATAGGTGAAGATCCGCGACGGCTTGCGCCGCGCCAGCACGAACGCAATCCATAGCGGGATCGCCGTGGTCGCGTCGCCGATGTTGTGGATCGTGTCGGCCAGCAGCGCCACACTTCCCGACAACGCAACCACGACCATCTGCAGTGCCGCGGTGATGGCCAGGATCACGAACGACCATTTGATTGCCCAGATGCCCCGGTCGGTGGTGGCAATTGTCGCATCGATGACGCCGTGGGTGTGGCCGTGCGGACCGTGATCGCCATGGCTGTGGCCATGTGAGGGGCGATCGTGCAAGCCGAAACCAAACCAGTCCAGAATGCGGGCCACGACATTGTTCATAGATATTTCGCCAGCTGCTTGAGTTCCGCCAGCGAGTTGCCGCCGGTTTCCACGCTGTCCGTCAGGCAATGCTCGATGTGATCGTTGATCAGCTCGCGCTTGGCGCTGCTGATGGCCCGTTCGACGGCGTGAAGCTGCTGCGCCAGATCAACGCAAGGACGATGCGCCTCGATCATGGCCAGCACCGCCGCGAGATGGCCTTGCGCGCGCTTCAGGCGCTTTGTGATGGAAGGATGCGAGGCGTGGAGATGATCTGACATGCCTCAGCATATCCTCCCGGGGAGGATGCGCGTCAAGCGCTTTGTCAGTGGCACACTTCCGGAGAGGCTTCACCTTGAGCATTGCTTGTTCTATGCCTTCCGCATGAAGAAGCTTGCCCGTTTTCTTGGCCTGCTGGCCGTTGCAATAGCGCTGGCGGTAGCGCTGGGCACGCTGCTGCCGCGCCCGCTCTGGCCGGCGGCCGTTGCCGATCCGATCGGCGCAAGCCACCGCATCCTGGTGCTGCAAAATCCGATCCACACCGACATCGCCATCCCGGTCGACGACGATGTGCGCCGGCGCTTCCATTTCCTGGTCGATGCCGGCATTCCAGCCGACATGGTGGAGGTCCGCTACATCGTCTTCGGCTGGGGCGGCCGCGCCTTCTATCTGGAGACGCCGAGTTGGTCGGAGCTGAAGGCGGTGCCGGTGATGAAGGCGCTGACCGTCGATGCCTCGGTGATGCATGTCGACATTTCCGGCGAAATCGCCGAGCCGCATCCCGACGTCGCCGGCTTCGACATCGGCGAGGAGCGGTTTACGGCGCTGCTCGATTACATTGCGGCAAGCTTCCAGCAGGGGCCGAACGGGGCCATTCCGATCGAGAATGCGGCCTATTCCCGTTTCGATCGTTTTTTCGAAGCTAATGGTCATTTCAATGCGCTGATCGGCTGCAACACCTGGACGGCGGCGGCACTGCGCACGGCCGGCCTGCGCACCGGATGGTGGAACCCGCTACCGGCCTCGCTCGGCCTGTCGATGCGGCTTTACAATTGAAGGTTCCTCGCGGCACCTTTGACGCCGGAGGGACAGCACCCCCCTCTGGCCTGCCGGCCATCTCCCCCGCAAGGGGGGAGATCAGCAGCTTCGACGCTCCGCTCACTCCTGCAACGTTGGAGATTGGCGAAGGCTGCAGTGACGGCCAATCTCCCCACTTGCGGGGGAGATGTCCGGCAGGACAGAGGGGGGTGTGAAGGATCGC
>NZ_SUEG01000046.1:20037-37929 GCF_005063415.1 Mesorhizobium sp. | reverse complement strand
ATCTCGGCCGCCGCCGCCTCTGCGACGCCGATGACGGTGGAGGACGAAGACGGGTCGCTCGGCACCACCTCGACCAGATCAAGGGCAAAGCGCGATTTCAGCCGTGCCGCAAAGTCGAGGCAATTGGCGATCGGATGGTCGACGCGCACCTTGATCAGCCCTTCGGAGACTGCGAGCGACACCAGCCGCTGCGCCGTCTGCCGGGAGATGCCAAGCGTGGCGGCGATCTGGTCCTGGGTGTTGCCGGCAACATAATAGAGCCAGCCGGCGCGCGCCGCGTCGTCCAGCCTGTTGCCGCCGCTATCCTGCCGCGAATTCAAGTTCCTGCCTCCCAACCCGCCGAGCATAAGAGGCGGAGTACCACAGTTTCGCAGGGAATGAACTTGCGCGCAATTGCCTATTGCAAGAGCAATTGCTTAGGGCTGAAACCTGGTGTTTGGAGCGAAGGGACGGGTCGACCCAGTCTCGTTGCAACAGCAAGGCTGTCGAGGTCGCACCAATCTCGGTACTAAAGCGCGTCGCGTTCGATCGGCCTCATGCGGCGCGTTTTAGGTTCTTTTTTATGCATGTCGTCATCGCAAAACCGCTGCACATTTTTGCGCGACACGCATTAGCGGGGACGCGGCGGTTTATCTCCCGCGCTAAACGCTTTAAGGGATTTTTTGAGAATGGAGCCTTGCATGACGCCGAAAGCGGTTTTCTGGGATATGGACGGCACGCTGGTCGACAGCGAGCCGCTGCACGAGGCAGCGCTGATTGCGGCGCTGCACAGCGTCGGCATCGCACCACCGGCCAACCTGCATGAGCGGGTGCTCGGCATCGCCGCATGGCCGGTCTACGAAATGCTGCGCGACGAGTTCGGCCTCGACCTGCCTTTCGACGACTGGATCGTGCGCAAATACGATCACTATCTGCCGATGGCCGAAACGCTGATGCCACGCACCGGCGCGATCGAGATTTTCAATGAGCTGCGCGCACTTGGCGTGCCGCAAGCTGTGGTGTCCAACTCGGACAG
The DNA here is from genome assembly GCF_005063415.1 of Mesorhizobium sp. GTDB lineage: Bacteria > Pseudomonadota > Alphaproteobacteria > Rhizobiales > Rhizobiaceae > Mesorhizobium. The sequence continues at coordinate 36,914 of NZ_SUEG01000046.1, read as the reverse complement.
GCTGATCGTCGATGCCAATCTGCGCGCCGTCGGCCTCGTCTATCCCGGAATGAAGACGGTCAGCCGCAACGACGTACGTGAAGGCAAGCCGCATGCCGAACCTTTCCTGCGCGCCGCCTGGCTGGCCGACGTCGATCCCGCCGAGGCCGTGGCGGTCGACGACAGCGTGACCGGCGCCACGGCGGGGCTGGCAGCTGGAATGAAGACGATCTTCTGGCCAGAGGTGCCCATGGAGGGGCCGCCGGGGGCGATTGTCATCAACAGCGCCGACGAATTGCGGGCCAAGCTCGGGCTTTGAGCCGGGCCCGGCTGGACTGCACTCAGTTCCGGTAGGCAGGCTCCTGCTCGTCGAGGATCGCCTTCAGTTCGGAAAGGTGGCGCTCGGCCTGGCCGGGATAATCTTCCTGTTCCCTTGCCGCTTTCTCCGCGATCTCGTCCGACAATACCCGCAACGGCCGGCCAGTCCACAGCGCCTTGATGTAGGTTTCGGCGGCGCGCTCGAAATAGAACATGCGGTTGAAGGTGTCGGCGACGCTGTCGCCGATGACCAGCACGCCATGGTTGCCCATCACCATGACCTTGACCTTCGGGTCGACAAGAAGCTGCGAGCAGCGCTCGCCCTCTTCCTCGAAGGCCAGCCCGCCATAATGAGCGTCGACGACATGGCGGTTGAAGAAGATCGCCGAGTTCTGGTCGATCGGCGGCAGCGTCGAGTCGGCGAGCGAGGCAAGCACGGTGGCGTGGATCGAGTGGACATGCATGACGCAGCGCGCATGACGCACGTTGCGATGGATGGCACCATGCAGGCCCCACGCCGTCGGATCGGGCGCATTCGGGCCGGCCAGCGTGTCGGGATCATTGGCGTCGATCAGAAGCAGGTCGCTCGCCTTGATGCGCGAGAAATGCACCTGGTTAGGGTTCATCAGGAATTGCGAGCCATCGTCGTTGACCGCCAGCGAAAAATGGTTGGCCACCGCCTCGTGCATGTTAAGCCGCGCCGTCCAGCGGAAGGCGCAAGCCAGATCGACGCGCTCCTCATAGAACGGCAGGTTGGTCAGCACTTCCTTCTGCAGGCGCGTGATGCTCATCGTAGACCTCCGTGAATGGAGCGAGCATGCCGCGCGGCTGGAACACGCGCAACCGGTTTCGTTTGGTGCAGGCGAGCGCCGTTATGCCGCCGTGCTGGTGGCCGCGCCGACCCTGAGCCCGCCATGCTCGACGATGAAATCTATCACCTCCTGCAAGCCCTTGCCGCGCGACAGGTCGGTGAAGCCGAACGGCCGTTTGCCGCGCATACGGGCAGCGTCGCTTTCCATCACATCGAGATTGACGTTCACATAGGGCGCAAGGTCGCTCTTGTTGATGACCAGGAAGTCGGATCGGGTGATCGCCGGGCCGCCCTTTCTCGGGATCTCCTCGCCCTGGCAAACCGAGATGACATAAAGCGTCAGGTCGGCAAGGTCCGGCGAGAAGGTGGCGGCGAGATTGTCGCCGCCCGATTCGATGAAGACGATGTCGAGATCCGGGAATTTTCTGGTCATCTCGGCGATCGCCTGCAGATTGATCGAGGCGTCCTCGCGGATGGCGGTGTGCGGGCAGCCGCCGGTCTCGACGCCGATGATGCGATCCTCAGGCAGTGCCTGCAGCCGGGCCAGCATCATGGCGTCTTCCTTGGTGTAGATGTCGTTGGTGACGACGGCGATCGAGAACTCGTCACGCAGCGCCTTGCAGAGCTTTTCGGTGAGCGTCGTCTTGCCCGAGCCGACCGGACCGCCAATGCCGATGCGAAGAGGACCGTTGGGCGATATCATCCGGGGAACTCCATGAGGGCAAGAACAGCAAAGCCAAGCCCGATCAGCAGGCACAGCGGCGAATAATAACGCAGATCGAGCCTCGCGAAAGGCTGTTCGGGCGTCAGCCGGCGCCACCACGGCGTGAAGCCGGCAATGCCGCGCGCCAGAAAAACCAGCGCGATGAGCAGTGACGTGGCGGCAAGTCCGGCCTTGGGAAACGGCGTGGCAAAGATGCCCTCGAGCGCCATCGGCCACAGTGTCGCCAGGCCGAGACATGCGGCGACGGCGAAGCTGGCGAAGGGTGCCGGCATCTCGTCGACGTCGCGAAAGCCGATGACCGCGCGGGCGCAGGAGGCGGCGTCCCTGCCCGGCCAGATGCCGCCAATGCCCCAATAGACATGCAACGCGGTGATCAGCAGCAGGACGAGCGAGAGCGCGAAAGCGAGGACGATCATGAACGGAACAGCCGCGAATACTGGGTCTCGTGCTTCATCGCCGTGATGTCGGAGATGAAAGCGCAGCCGCCGAGATCGTCGAGGGTCGAGCCGGCAGCGCGGGCTGCAGTCGCCAGGGCCAGCGGTTCGAAGGCGGCGAGCAGCGTCATCGCAGCGCTCTGGCCAACGATGCCAAGCCGGATCGCGGCCTGGACGAGGTTGGAAAAGAAGGCCTGCAGGAAGGCCGCCAGGGCGTCCCGCAGCGCAATGCCGTGATCGCCGGCAACGGCGCCGACGGCAACGCAATAGGCACATTCGGCCGGCAGGCGATCCAACGCCTGGCATGGCCAGGCGGAGGCCGCTTTCAGGAAGGCGGCGCCCTGCAGCATCGTCTCGGTATGACGCTCGCGCGAGCCTGCCAGAGCTTCGGCAAGGGCGACGATTTCATCGAGGTCGCCGGCTTCGCGCGCCCGGCGCCAGCTCTCGGCAAACAGCACCGCATCGTTCCAGCCTGAACCCATCTCGACAAGCGTTTCCAGCCACGCGGCGAGCTCTTTGCTGTCGGCAACCAGCCCGGCATGCACGGCCTGTTCCAGGCCATGGCTGTAGGAAAAGCCGCCGACCGGGAAGGAAGGCGACAGCCACGCCATCAGCCGCAACAATGCAACGTTGGAAGGCTGGGCCACGTTGGAAGGCTGGTCAGTCATGGTCATGGTCGTGCGAATGGCTGTGGGAATGCGATTCGCTATGGCTATGGGAATGCGCTTCGGCGTGGCTGTGCGCATGCGCCTCGGCATGAGCATGGCCGTGCCCGCCATGCCCGGAATAGGCGCCGCGCACCGGCTTGAACGGCTCGGAGACGTCGCTCACCGAGGCGCCCAATCCCTCCAGCATCGCCTTGATGACATGGTCGCGCAGGATGAGGATGCGCCCAGCTTCGATGCTTGCTGCGAGATGGCGGTTGCCGATGTGCCAGGCAAGCTCGGCCAGATGGACAGGGTCGCTGGCGCGGACGTCGTAGAGCGGCTCCTCGGCCGCGATGATCTCGATGTGGCGGCCATCCTCCAGCACCAGCCGGTCACCATGGTTCAACGTCACCGGTTCGGGCAGGTCGACCAGTACCTTGTCGCCACGGGCCGTTTCGATGGCGCGCCGGCGCAGATGCCGCTCGTCGTGGGCAAGCACTGCGCTGTCATATGGCGTAGTGGTTCCGGCCTTGCCGGCAGCTAGTACCGCCACAGCGCGCGGGAATTTGGTGAAGTCGGTGCGAATATCGAGCTTCATGTAAAAACTGCCTCTCCCAAAAAGCCTAGCCTATCGCGTCCGCCGCCCCAATGGCGCTCAGACGATCGTGTCGAAGAGCCGCAGGATGAACGATATCTGATAGACGAGCGCGCCGGCGACAAAGGCGATGTGAAAGCGGCGGTCGCGCAGCAGGATCGCAACGACGCAAAGCGCGACGAAAACCGGCGTGCGGATCAGATATTCGACGCCGAAATGGGCGAAGTGCGCCGGCCCTTTCAGCAGCGTATCGACCACGTCCAGCAGATAGGTCGCCGCCAGCAGGCCGAAGAACCAGGCGCGGCGCGAATAAAAGAAATCCTCATAGCTGGTGTAGTCCAGCATCGAATCCGGAAACAGCAGCGCGCAGAGCAGGAACAGCGTGACGGCGTAGAAGATGATGAACAGGTATTTGCCGAAGGTCCAGCTCTCGATCTGGAACAGGCCGAACTCCCACCACCAGAAATGCACCAGCATCAAAAGCACCGACGCGACCCAGGCGAGGTGCACGGGATAGAGCCGGTACTGGCCGGGATGCTGGACGATGCGGGCGAGCCCCGACAGCAGCCGGGTGACGCCAAGGCCGATCACCATGCCCAGGACGATGCGAATATGCGGGAAAATGTCGTGGGCGTAAGGGAGTTGCTGGTCCATAAGCCTGGCGCGGCACGTTCTACATCAAACGTTCTAGACCAAGATCCTGAAAAGTGAAAACCGGTTTCTGCTTCGCTGACCTACCGTTCGAATCTTGAGTCCGTTGAGACCTTGGCTATTGGTGCGCCGCAAGCAGATCGGATGAAATGGATGGCGTCTGCGCCAGATACTTCGTTGCTTTGCGAAAATAGGCCAACGGCCCGGAATCCAGATACTCGCCTGCCTCTTGTACTCCCTGACCACGCGCCTGGATGAACAGCGCCAGCGCAAACGCGCGTTCCGCTGGCGACAGATAGCCTTGTCGCTCGAAGGACCAGCCTTGCGTGCCGGTGGCGGTGTCGCGGTACTGAGTGAAACTCGCCGCGGTGTTGGAATTGAAGATTCCAAAGCCGAAGAAGGTGGCTGCGAGATCGGTCGCGAACTCCTCCATCTCGGAGCCGCCCGGCGGTTCTTCAGACACCGAGAGCAGCAACGGATGGCAAATCTCATGCGCGAAGGTCGTAATGAGCTTCATGGGCTTTGGAACGATCGCCGGATTGTAGGTGATTGTCATGGCACCGCCCAGGGATACGGAGAAGGTCCCGGCAGGCTCTCGCGGCGCGTTCTGAAGGACCTGAAGCGGTCCGAAAACCGGATCGATTGAATCTTCCTGCGGCACGAGATTGAAGCGGGCGGCATCGATGTCAAAATATGCCGCCACCTGCCTGAAATAGTGCGATGCAGCGGCGTGCCCCCGTTCTTCGGACGGGGTGAAAAACGCTCGCGTCGGCAGGATCAGCGAACGTTTGCGCAGCGCCGCCGCCCCGCCGAAATGCTTGAGCAGCCAACCCCAGCAATCGAGCTGCCACTCCTCGTCGTCGGCGTCCAGCGGGGAGCTTGTGCGCCAGAACACTCATCCACCTCAAAACAGAAAATATCGTTGCGCCATCGGTAGCACGGTTGCGGGCTCGCAGGTCAAGAGTTCGCCGTCGGCGCGGACTTCGTAGGTTTCGGGGTCGACCTCGACATGCGGAGTGGCGTCGTTGAGCACCATCGAATGCTTGCCGATGCCGCCGCGGGTGTTCTCGACCGCCACCATCTGCTTGTCGACGCCGAGCCTGCCGCGCAGACCGGAATCCAGCGCGGCCTTCGACACGAAGGTCACCGACGAATTGGTCATAGCCTTGCCGTAGGCGCCGAACATCGGCCGGTAGTGCATCGGCTGCGGCGTCGGGATCGAGGCGTTGGGATCGCCCATCGGGGCGGCGGCGATCATGCCGCCGATCAGCACCATGTCCGGTTTGACGCCGAAGAACGCCGGGTTCCACAGCACAAGGTCGGCGCGTTTTCCCACCGCCACCGAGCCGATGTCCTTCGACAGGCCGTGCGCGATGGCCGGATTGATGGTGTATTTGGCGATGTAGCGGCGGACACGGAAATTGTCGTTGTTGCCGGTCTCCTGCGGCAGCGAACCGCGCTGGCGCTTCATCTTGTCGGCGGTCTGCCAGGTGCGGATCGCCACTTCGCCGACACGGCCCATGGCCTGGCTGTCCGACGAGATGATCGAGAAGGCGCCGATGTCGTGCAGAATGTCTTCGGCGGCGATGGTTTCCTTGCGGATGCGGCTTTCGGCAAAGGCGATATCTTCGGGGATCGACGGCGACAGATGGTGGCAGACCATCAGCATGTCGAGGTGTTCGGCCAGGGTGTTGACCGTGTAGGGACGGGTAGGATTGGTCGAGGACGGAATGACGTTGGGCAGGCCGCAGACCTTGATGATATCAGGCGCGTGGCCGCCGCCGGCGCCTTCGGTGTGGAAGGCATGGATGGTGCGGCCCTTGATCGCCGCGACCGTGTTTTCGACGAAGCCGGATTCGTTCAGCGTGTCGGTGTGGATCATCACCTGCACGTCGTAATCGTCGGCGACCGACAGGCAGCAGTCGATTGCAGCCGGCGTGGTGCCCCAGTCCTCGTGCAACTTCAGCGAGCAGGCGCCGGCGAGCACCATCTCCTCGAGCGCGGCAGGCAGCGACGCGTTGCCCTTGCCCGACAGCCCGATATTCATCGGGAAGGCATCGAAAGACTGGATCATGCGCGCCAGGTGCCACGGCCCCGGCGTACAGGTGGTCGCCAGCGTGCCGTGCGCCGGGCCGGTGCCGCCGCCGAGCATGGTGGTGATGCCCGACATCAGCGCTTCCTCGATCTGCTGCGGGCAGATGAAGTGGATATGCGCGTCGAAGCCGCCGGCGGTCAGGATCTTGCCCTCGCCGGCGATGATCTCGGTGCCCGGGCCGATGATGATGGTGACGCCGCCTTGAGTATCCGGATTGCCGGCCTTGCCGATCGCGGCGATGCGGCCGTCCCTGAGGCCGATATCGGCCTTGACGATACCGGCGGTGGCATCGACGACCAGTGCATTGGTGATGACGGTGTCGACCGCGCCTTGCGCGCGCGAAACCTGGCTCTGGCCCATGCCGTCGCGGATGACCTTGCCGCCGCCGAATTTCACCTCCTCACCGTAAAGGGTGAGATCCTTTTCGACCTCGATGAACAGCTCGGTGTCGGCGAGCCGGACCTTGTCGCCAACGGTCGGGCCGTACATCTGCGCATAGGCGGCGCGGGTGATTTTAGCCATCAGCAATTGCTCCCGAAATACAGCCCGAAAATACCGCTTGTCGAAGGCAGGCCCCACATTGCCGCCATCCTATGGTCACGCAATGACCCGCTGAGCGACACTTTCCGATCCCATTTAGCGTTTGAGGTGGCCGGGCCACCCCAAAACGACCATTTGCCAATCGATGGAAAGGAACATCCATGCGCAAAACGACCCTTCTGGCAGCCGCCGCCACGCTGGTGCTCGCAACCGCCGCCAGCGCCCAGCAACAGCCTGCGCAGCAGCCCAGTCCGGCGCCGGCCGCGCCTGCTCCTGCCGCACCCGGGGCGCAGCCGCAGGCGCCCACCATCCAGGCGATCAACGTCGTCGATATCAAGGATCTGCCGGCGGACACTCAAGCCAAGGTCAACGAGGTAATCGCCAAGCGCAGCGATGCCGACCTGCAGAAACTGCGCGGCTCGATCGACGCGACACCGCAGGTCAAGTCCGCGCTCGAAGCCAAAGGGCTCACCTCGGCGCAGGTGATCGCCGCCAGCATGAGCACCAATGGCGCGCTGACGCTGATCACCAAGAAAGCGAGCTGACGAGACGAGGCGGCGGGCCGGCGCCCGGTCAGTCCGCCGCATCGCAAAGGGAACCTTCACGGGGGACGTTACGTTTCGGTCCTGTCGCCCTGACACGAGCCTCGAAAAGGACCCTGAGAACGAGCGATGGCGATCACCACCTTCTCCGACACCAGATGGCTGCATGGGATTGCCGCGACCGCGTTTCTGGCAGCCAGCATTCCGCACGCCGCGCTGAACGCGCAAAGCCTGGACAGCGCCGAGACCGTCAACCGGATCGTCGGCTCGGAGGTCGGCCAGGAAGAGACCAAGACAAATGCGGAAGCCGGCAAGGTCAACTCGGCGATCGACCGCACGCGTGAAAACATCGCCGTCGTGCGCAAGACATCCAAGCTCGACAAGGTCGATATCGTGTTTCTTACCGACGCCGCGCGCACCGAAGGCGGCCCGCCGCCGGCGATCGAGAACAAGGTCAGGCAACATCGGGACGACATTGCCGAGCTGCGCAAGGAGATCGAGGCGAACGCATTGCTGTTCAACGCCATCGACTCGCGGCGAGTGCAGACCGAGGACGTTCTGGCGGTAGAATTCGACGATCCCGGAAAGGTCGTCATCTATGCGGCGGCCAAGCCGCCCGGCTGAGCCGAAACTGCTCGACGCCTTCGATCTCACAGCGCGCCCATGATCTTCTGCTGAAACCCGTAGACCTCGCGCTTGCCGCCGAGCGGCACCAGGGTAACGTCACGCTCCTGCCCCGGCTCGAAGCGCATGGCGGTTCCGGCAGCGATGTCGAGGCGCATGCCGCGGGCCTTGTCGCGATCGAATCTCAGTCCCTCATTGGTCTCGAAGAAATGATAATGGCTGCCGACCTGGATCGGCCGGTCGCCGCTGTTGGCCACCTTCAAGGTGACCGTCGCCAGACCCTTGTTCAGCTCGATCTCGCCGCTTGTCGTGATGATTTCACCTGGGATCATTGATTGCCTTCCGTTTCACGGTCGCCGGATCAGGCGGCCTTGCGGGGGCCGCAGCCTTCGGCCTTCAGCACACGTCTGGCGGAGGCCGGATATTTCTTCAGCAGCGCTGCCGGACGGATCGGGCGGGCCGAGAAGTTGCCGCCGCAATTCGGACAGGCGCCGCCAAGCACGTTTTGTGCGCAGTCAGCGCAAAAGGTGCATTCGAAGGTGCAGATCAGCGCATCCGTCGCATCGGGCGGCAGATCCTTGTCGCAGCATTCGCAGTTGGGACGCAGCTCAAGCATTTTCCTCTCCTTGGCGGTGTTATCTGATCGGCTCGTGCACGGTCACCAGCTTGGTGCCGTCGGGAAACGTCGCCTCGACCTGCACATCGTGGATCATTTCGGCAATGCCTTCCATCACCTGGGCCCGGGTGACCACATGGGCGCCGGCTTCCATCAGCTCGGCGACCGCGCGGCCGTCGCGGGCACCCTCGACGACGAAATCGGTGATCAGCGCGATCGCTTCCGGGTGGTTGAGCTTGACGCCGCGTTCGAGCCGCTTGCGGGCCACGATCGCCGCCATGGCGATCAGCAGCTTGTCTTTCTCCCTCGGCGTCAGATTCATGCGTTTTCCTGCGGTGGTATAATCAAAATCAAAGTGACCATAATTTGGGCAGGCCCGCCCGTCCGTTGAGCAATTCGACAAGCGGCACCAGCCGCTTGCGGAGCTGGTAGCCGTCCTCGGCGAACAGTCTCGCAAGAAGCTTGCCAGATTTCCGTACATTCCAGAAACTCACGCCGCCCTGGCCGCCGACTATGCCCCGGGCCGGCTCGAGCAAAGCTTCTGCCCGCGGCGACACCATCAGCAGCGTCGCCACCGCGATGCCGCCACCGGCAACCGCCGTACGGTTCAAGGTGGCCGCAATGTCCGGCCCGATACGGAACTCCTCGGCATGGACCAGCTTCCCGTCCTGGCGGACGCGCCAGCGGTCGTGGAAATGGCCTTGCGCTGCCCGTTCACCCATGGCCAGACGGCCGAAGACGGTAGCCTCCAGGATCAGCGCCTCCGCTCCGGCGGCAAGCTCCACGTCAAGCGTGCGGGCAAAGGCCGAGCGGTCGAAGACGATGGTTTCCTGCGGCAGCCAGGCAATATGGCCGTTTTCGCCGACGGTCAGCTGCACCCGCACTTCGGCGCGGTCGGATGCGGCGCGGTAGATTTTCTCGCAGGCCTGCGTCGTTATGGTTGCGGAGGCGCCGGTACCGACATCGACCTCCCAGGCGAGACGGTCGCCACCGGTCAGCCCGCCGGCAGTGTTGATCAGGACGGCTTCGAGCGGATCGGCCGAGACCGCCGGCATGCGGATCTTGGCCGAACCGTCCTGGTACAGGCGCCGAAGACGCGTGCGGCCTCCGTTCCAGTCGCAGCCAAGCCGCGCAACGCCGGCAACGCGCTGGGCCGGCGGCACTGAGGTCAAGCTATATGCGATCGTATCCACGACACCAACGTTAAGCACTGCGGCGGCTTTGTCGATATATAGCTTGTTGCTTGACAGCGTTTCGGTTTCTATAGAGGGAGCCACCTTGGTACGGTCACCGGCGCCCGGCGGGGGTAAAAGGCGACGATGACGACGTAATCGAGGACAAAAGGGGCGCTGAGCAGTTGGCGTCGGGAAACGACAGAGTTGGGGAAGAAACCGAATGGCTGACCAGCTGGCAAACGATATCATCGCCAAGATCAAGGCTCATGCCGAGCCGGGCGGCGAGGAAATCACCACCAGTACCGAACTGACCGCCCTTGGCATCCATTCGCTGGAACTGACGGAGATCATCTTCGATCTCGAGGAAGAGTATGGCATCGAAATCGAAATGAACACGGTCGATGCCTGGAGCAATCTGAAGAATGTCGGCGACATGGTCGAGGCGGTTCGCGCGCTGATCGCGAAAAAAGCCTGACTGAATGCACAAGCGCATCGTCATCACGGGCATCGGTGGGTTATGCGGCCTCGGCACCAATGCACCGGCAATTTGGAATGAGATGCGCGCCGGCCGTTCGGCAATCGGCGCGATCGACAATCCGCTGCTGCATGATCTGAAGGTCAAGGTCGGCTGCGAAATCAAGGCGCTTCCCGAGCACGGCATCGACCGCAAGCAGGTCGTGTCGATGGACCGCTTCAGCCTTCTGGCGACGATCGCCGCGCGGGAGGCGGCACAGCAGGCGGGATTGAACCCGCACGCGGCCAACACCTACCGGATGGGCACCATCGTCGGCGTCGGCGTCTGCGGCTGGGAGGCAATCGAAGAGAACTATCGCGCCATCCTGCTCGAAGGCAAGAACCGCGCCGGCATCTTCACCGTACCGAAAGTAATGCCGGGCGCAGCCGCCGGCCATGTCAGCATGAATCTTGGTCTGCGCGGACCGGTGTTCGGCATCACCTCTGCCTGCTCGTCATCCAACCACGCCATTGCCTCGGCGGTCGATCAGATCAGGCTCGGCCGGGCCGACGTCATGGTCGCCGGCGGCACCGATGCGCCGCTGGTCTGGGGCATCCTCAAGGGCTGGGAGGCCCTGCGGGTATTGTCGCCGGACACCTGCCGGCCGTTTTCGGCCGATCGCCAAGGGCTTGTGCTCGGCGAAGGCGCCGGCATGGTGGTGCTGGAAACATATGAGCATGCCATGGCGCGCGGCGCCGCCATCCTTGCCGAAATCGCCGGCGTCGGCCTTTCCGCCGACGCCTCCGACATCGTCGCGCCAACTATCGAAGGGCCTGAGGCGGCGATGCGCTTCTGCCTCGTCGATGCCGGGCTCAATCCGGAGGACGTCGACTATCTCAACGCGCATGGCACCGGCACCAAGGCCAACGACCAGATCGAGACGGCGGCGATCAAGCGTGTCTTCGGCGGCCATGCCTACAAGCTTTCTATCTCCTCGACCAAATCGATGCACGCCCACTGCCTCGGCGCATCCGGCGCGCTGGAAATGATCGCCTGCGTGATGGCGATCCACCAAGGCATCGTGCCGCCGACCGCCAATTATCGGGAAGCCGACGCCGACTGCGATCTCGACATCACGCCGAACGTGGCGCGCGAGCGCGCGGTGCGCACCGCGATCAGCAACAGCTTCGCCTTCGGCGGCACCAATGCGGTGCTGGCGGTCAAGGCCGTGTGACCGCACCCCTTGCGGGCCCTTCACCGGGGGCCGGCGAAACTTTCCATGCGCATATTGATCGCGCCAGGCGTCGCGCCTAACTCTCTGCGACCCGCCATGACCGTGCCGCTCGGCGCGGTCCCCGACCAGGAGTTTCGATGACCGATCTGTCCGCGTTTCCGATCGCTAGGCGCTGGCCGGCAATCCACCCCGACCGCATTCAGCTTTATTCGTTTCCGACGCCGAACGGGGTGAAGATATCGATCGCGCTGGAGGAACTTGGCCTGCCGTACGAACCGCATGCCGTCGACATCGGCAAGAACGAGAGCTGGACCCCGGAATTCCTGTCTTTGAACCCTAACGGCAAGATACCGGCGATGATCGATCCGGACGGCCCGGGCGGAAAGCCGATCGGCCTGTTCGAATCCGGCGCCATCCTGCTCTACCTCAGCGACAAGACCGGCAAGCTGGTCCCGGCAGACGCAACGCTGCGTTACGAGACGATCCAGTGGGTGTTCTTCCAGATGGCTTCGATCGGGCCGATGTTCGGCCAAGTCGGTTTCTTCCACAAATTCGCCGGCCGCGAAATCGCCGACAAGCGCCCGCTGGAACGTTACCGCGATGAATCACGGCGGCTGATCGGCGTCCTCGAAACGAGGCTCAAGGGCCGCAGCTGGATCATGGGCGACGATTACACCATCGCCGACATTTCGATGCTTGGATGGGTGCGCAACCTGATCGGCTTTTACGAGGCACGGGAACTCGTCGGTTTCGACGATTTCCCCAGCGTGGGCGCATGGCTGGAGCGTGGCCTCGCTCGTCCAGCGGTGCAGAGAGGCCTCACCATTCCGGCCAGAAGCTGATCTTACGCCGATTCCGCTCGGCTATTTTGCTTTGGTCCGGGGTTTCTTGCCGACTACGGAAGCGGCAAGCGACGCCGCACCTTTGGCGGTCGCAAGCACGGCACCAGCGGCGACGTTGGCCGTCGTTTTGACGGTGCGCATTGCGCTGCCTGCGATCGATCCTCTGCTGCCTGCCGGCTTTTTAGGGCTGGCGGCTTTGGGAGTTGCGGCCTTGGCCGCAGCGGGCATCACCTTTTTCGGCGCTGCCTTGCCAAAGCTGGGCTTGGCCGCATCCTTGGAACGCGTCGCCGCTGCCGGGCCGGCGCTGGTTTTCGCTCGGGTTGCTTTTGATCGTGTTGCCCTGCCCTTGGCGGGCGCAGGCTTTCTTGCCATGGTTTCCATCGACTGTTCCCTCATGTGGCACAATTACCGTGTCCGGGATAACGGCCTGAAAGTTTTAAGGTTCCGGCCGAACAGTCCTTGCAGATCAGGCCTGCTCACCGACCACCAGGTCGGCGGGCCGCCGACGGGCAAGCACCCGATCGATGTTCGGCATGTCGTTGGAAGCGATCCAGGCGCGCGCGTCCTCGTCGGACCGGCCGTGCTCGTGCCATCGCTCCAGCAGCCGGCGCTCGAGCTTGGCGCGCGGCACATCGACAAAGATCGAGAAGTCGAACAGCGGCGCCAGCCGCGTCCACGGCTCTTCGTCGAGCAGCAGATAATTGCCTTCGACCAGGATGAATTTGGTCTCGGCGGCGATAATTGCAGCGGCGGCGCGCGACAGCTCTATGCTGCGGTCGAAGACCGGGATGGCAATATCCGGCTCGCCGGCGCGGATGCGCTTGAGCAGCGTTTCGAAGCCGGCAAAATCAAAGGTTTCCGGGGCACCTTTTCGCTGGCGAAGGCCGCGTTGCTCCAGCACGACATCGTCGTAATGGAAGCCGTCCATCGGCACGACCTCCGCCGTGCCTTCCGGCAGCAAGTCGTGCAAGCCTGCCGACAATGTCGACTTGCCGGCGCCGGGCGGGCCGGCAATGGCAACAATGAAGCGCGGCGCCTTGCCGGCGCGCTTGAAGATGGCAGCAGCGATATGGGCGATCTCGGACATTGGCCCCCTTACGTTGGTTCTGGCGCATTTTGGTGGCAGTTTTCGGAAATTTCAAACGCCGGATTGTGCCAGGCCCTCAATCGGGCCTGGATTGGCCGATCCGCAGGAAATCGCTGTCGAAGACAATATCGCGCACCGCATCATCAGCCGCCAGGATGCGCATGCGGCCCGGCGAGGTCGTGACGTCGCGCGGCGGCTCGCCGGATGGCCAGGGCAGCGCGCCGATGACATGGCGGAACGAAAAGCTGCGCCCTTCAGAAAGGGCAAAGGCGGTCGCCACGCCTTCGCGCTTCAGCCAGTTGTCGCCGAGCGATGCGGCATGGCCGACGGCGGTGCGGCCGTCCTCGATGCCGAGCACGCCGCGGTGGCGGCCGCTCCATGGCGCATAATCGCGCCCGCCATTGCTGACCCACAGCATGGTGACCGGCAATTCGGCCGGGTTCTTCAGCACCAGCACGAGATCGGCTTCCGCCTGGCGCGCCAGCGCGGCCCAGCCTGGCCCGCCATGGTCGGCCTCGACCAGCGTGACGAAGTCCTCACGCTGCTGGTCCATACGATAGCCGGTCAGGTCGATCGTGCCGCCGTCGGCGGCGGGAAAGCGCGTCAGGTCGTCGGTTCGCGCCGGGTAGGCGAGCAGAGAGCGGCCGCGAGCCGGATCGGGCTCCGGCGCCTCGTTCGGCGTCGCGGCAAGGCGCTTCGGCGAGAAGGCCAGCCTGCCGCCGGCCGTCATCACCGTCATCGGGTGATGGGCGACGGGAATGGCGCCGGCGCCGCCGGAAAAGACGTGCTCCTGATAGAGAAAGGGATGATCGTTGTGCAAGGTCAGGATCTTGTCGACGGTCGCGCCCATGACCGGGCGCTGCAGGCGGAAGACGGCGCGCCAGCCATCGGCCGTTGCGGCGCTGTCGACGACGTCCCAGCGACTGTTGGCCGGCCAGCCATGCAAAGGTGCCGCTTCGACGTCGCTGGTTGAGAACGGCGCGCAGAGGAAATCGCCGGACAGGTGGACCGTCCCTTCGGGCAGGTCTTTTGGCAGCGTCTCGCGCGGCTCGCCGACCCAGGGTGCGCGATGCAGCGGCTTCAGCCGACGGCCTTCGATCTCGACCGTCATATCGGCGAGATGGCCGACGGCAAGATCGACCGATACCGAAATGCCCTTTGCCGTGATCGTGACCGTATCCATGTGCACCTACCGATTCTGCCGGCGCCAGCAAAGCCCACTCGCCGCCGGTTGCGCAAGCGCGGTGGCCGGCAATTCACATCAGACGGCGGCTGCACGGCCTGTGGACAGGGCACCATCCCAGGGCTCCACCGATATTAACCAAATGGACTGTGCCTTTGCGTTAAGATAGCTTCGCCTCGTCTCAGAAACAGCCTGCCTTCGGAACTGACTTGTCCGCCTTCCGGTTCTTTTCGTTCATCCACAAATGCGTCGCTGTGCTGGCGCTGCTGCTGTTTGCCGCCGGCTGCACGACTGTCACGCCTCCCGACAGCGTGCTGGCGGTGCCGGCGCCGCCGCAGAAATATGCCGCGATGGTCATCGATGCCGGCACCGGCAAGACGCTGTTCGAGGTCAATTCGACGGCGCCGCGTTATCCGGCTTCGCTGACCAAGATGATGACGCTCTACCTTCTGTTCGAGGCGCTGGATTCAGGCCGCATCAGCAAGGAGACGCAAATTCCAGTGTCGGACAACGCCGCCCGCCAGCCGCCGACCAAGCTGCGGTTCAGGCGCGGCGAGACCATCGACGTCGATTCGGCGATCCGCGCCATCGTCGTCAAATCCGCCAATGACGTGGCGGTCGCCGTTGCCGAATATCTCGGCGGCAGCGAAGAGGCGTTCGCCGGCATGATGACCGCCAAGGCGCGCCAGATCGGCATGAGCAGCACCGTTTTCCGCAATGCCTCGGGCCTGCCGGACGGCGACCAGCACACGAGCGCGCGCGACATGGCAGTGCTCGGCATGGCGCTGCACGCCCGCTTCCCGCAGCATTTCCACTATTTCTCGGAAAGCGACTTCATGTTTCGCGGCAGGCTGGTGCGCGGCCACAACGACATGCTCGGCCGGGTGCGCGGCGTCGACGGCATCAAGACCGGCTACATCAGGGCTTCCGGCTTCAACATCGTCACCTCCTATAATGCGGACGGGCACCGGCTGATCATCGTTGTGATGGGCGCCGACAGCGCGCGCCAGCGCAACGACCATGTCGAGGCGCTGATCCAGCGCAGCCTGTTGCCGACCTCGGAGGCAAAGACGCGGCTGCTGTATGCCGAGGAGCAGTGACGGTTGAAGTCCGAGAGTTGACCGCGTGCGGGTTCAGGCGACAAACGCAGAACCGCCGTTTTGCGCGACACTGCTGAGATACTTTGCCGGCGGCTTGCCAAGCGCTTTCTTGAACATGGTGATGAAGGCGGTGACCGATTCGTAACCGAGATCGGCCGAGACCTGCTGCACGCTGGCGCCGGAAGCCAGCTCGCGCAATGCGACGATCAGGTGCAATTGCTGGCGCCAGCGCCCGAAGGTCAGCCCTGTCTCCTTGACCACGAGACGTGCGAGACTGCTCTCGCTGAGCGCGACGCGACTGGCCCACTCCACCAGGGTGCTGCGATTGGCAGGATCATCCGCCAGCACCGCGGCGATCCGCCTCAAGCGCGGCTCGGACGAGATCGGCAGATGCAGCTGCTGGACAGGCATGCGCGGCAGTTCGGTCAGCAGAACCCTGGTCAGGAGCTCGCCCCTCGCGTCATCGTCCTCACCGCGATCCGCCAGATCGACGATGAGCTCGCGCAGCAACGGCGAGATCGACAGCGTGCAGCACCGGGCCGGCAGGTCGGCAGCTCCCGGCTCGATATAGATGAAGAAAATCCGGGCATTGGCGGTCGCGATATTGCTGTGCTCCATGCGGCCCGGAATCCACACCGCGCAATGCGGCGGCACCATCCACAGGCCGCTGGGGACGCGACATGTGACGCCACCGCCGAGCGCGAAAACGAGTTGGCCTTTGCGGTGGCGGTGATCCGGCACCTCCGCCCTGGTCTCGGTGATGTCAACGCGCACGGCGATTGCCGGGGCGAGGACATCATCCGGATCGAAAGGCCAGGGGTAGCGGAGAGGCTGTCTCATATTGACTGATTTTAGCTATCAAACGCCAAGATATCTAAATTACTCAAACAGCAAAGTCGATAGATTAGGCCTCCAGATAAGTAACTCAGGAGCCGGCAGGCGGGCTTCCGGGCCCGGCGAACGAAAACAGGCTGGCGTCCGCCAGGCAGCAGGAAGGTACGAACCATGCTCGGCCTAATCACATCTTCCGATAGCGCCACCGGGCTGAGGCTCGCCGAGCTTGGCGAGCCCGAGCCCGCCCCGCGCGAGGCGCTGGTCTCGGTCCGGGCAGTCTCGCTGAATCGCGGCGAACTGCGCCTGCTCAGCATCCGCCCGAACGGCTGGGTCCCTGGCCAGGACGTCGCAGGAATTGTCGAACGCGCCGCGGCCGACGGCTCCGGGCCGGC